>JBGQJN010000006.1:0-33408 GCA_041499075.1 Minisyncoccia bacterium
ACCTAGTAAAAATTCAGGTGGGCTCGCTATAGTTGTTTGCGTATTTTCAATATCTGTTCCCTCAAAAACATAGCTCTCTCAAATTTAAGCTCTTTGACCGCCCGCTCCATTTCTCTTTGCATCTGCTCCATTTGCAACTGGCGTGGCAGTTTATCAAACTCTTCTTTGTCGGCCGGGTCATAACTGTACCACTTACTAATTCTTGCTTTCTTATTCGCTGAATGCAGGTCGGAGCGCCTAACTTCTTTGATAATAGTCTCGGGCGTTATGCCATGTTTGAGGTTGTAATCCTCCTGAATTTTCCGGCGGCGTTCAGTTTCACGTATGGCATTAGCCATTGAGCGGGTAATTTTATCGGCATACATGATAACATGACCATCGAGATGCCTGGCAGCGCGGCCCATGGTCTGTATCAGGGTAGTGGCATTGCGCAAAAAACCCTCTTTATCGGCATCCAGTATTGCCACCAGTGAAACTTCCGGCAAATCAAGGCCTTCCCTAAGCAGGTTGACACCGACTATGACATCGTAATTGCCTAAGCGTAAATCGTGGATGATCTCAAGCCGTTGAAGCGTCTTGATCTCGGAGTGGATGTAATTGACCTTAATGCCGTTATCAGCCAAATGCTCCGAAAGATCCTCGGCCATTCTTTTGGTCAGCGTCGTTACCAGGATTCTCTGGCCGCTAGTGACCCTTTTTTTGATTTCAGCAAGCAGGTGCTTGACTTGGTTTTTGGTCGACTGGATTTCAATGGTCGGATCAAGTAATCCCGTCGGCCTGACAAGCTGTTCTACGATACCTTTCTTACCAGATTTTTTAAGTTCGTATTCCTTGGGTGTGGCCGACATGTAAGCTACCTGACCGACACTTTTTTTGAACTCATCGAAGCGTAACGGCCGGTTGTCCAAGGCTGAAGGCAAACGAAAGCCATGTTGCACTAATGTAGCTTTACGCGAATAGTCGCCGTGATGCATACCGTTGAGCTGGGGGATGGTCAGATGCGATTCGTCGATGACCGTCAGGAAGTCGCCTTTGGTCTTAAAAAAATCAATGAGCGTAAATGGCGGATCGCCGGCAGCTCTGAAATCCAGATGCCTTGAGTAGTTCTCAATGCCGTGACAATAACCGACCTGCTTGATCATAGCCATATCGGCCTCTGTGCGTTCTTTAAGCCGTGCCGCCTCTAGGTAAAGCCCTTCTTTTTCAAGTCTTTTAACGTGCTGCTGGAGTTCAGCTTTGATGTTTTGAATGGCCAAGTCAATTTTAGCATCCACGGCAATCCAGTATTTGGCCGGAAAAATCTGGGTTTCAATTACTTTCTCGTAGCGCGGATCGTTGATAAAAAGTTTTTCCAGATCAACATTTTCAGCAACAACAATTTTACTTATCTTGCCGGCTTTATGAGTCAGCTTAGTGATCTTGTCTCCCGAAGAAGAAACTATTTCAATTTCATCAGTACCTCGGCGGAAGGTGCCGCGCTTGAGCTCAATATCCTGATTGTATTGGAGTCTTAGAAGTCCTGCCGTAATTTCCTTGGCTGATATTTTTTGGCCTTCAAAAAAGTGGAGCGAGAGTTTCTGGTAATCTTCCGGTGAGCCCAGATTGTAAATACAAGACACCGAGGCCACAATAATAATATCTTCGCGCGTCAGAAGCGCCTGAGTGGCAGCATGACGCAGACGGTCAATCTCTTCGTTGATGCGGGAATCTTTTTCAATATAAGTATCAGAGTGGGGGATATAGGCTTCGGGCTGATAATAGTCGTAGTAGCTGACAAAATAGTGGACCGAATTGTGCGGAAAAAATTCGCGGAATTCCTGATAAAGCTGGGCAGCCAGAGTTTTATTATGTGAGATAACCAGAGTCGGTCTTTTAATGTTGGCAATGACATTGGCCATGGTAAAGGTCTTGCCCGAGCCGGTCACACCAACTAGTGTCTGGTGTTTCATACCCGATTTAAGCCCGCTCGTAAGTTTCTCTATGGCTTCCGGCTGATCTCCGGTCGGCTTAAATTTTGATATAAGTTTAAACATTGGATTAGTTTTGGGATATATGTTATTATGAAATTGGGGTTGAACTATTTTAGGAGGCTTATATGGATCCTATACTTGAGGAATTGCTCTTTAATCTTGGTTTTACTAGGAAAAACTTCGCTAATCTTCTACTCCTTGTATCTAGAGTTCTTTGGCTGGTATGTGTCGCTTTTGCTGTTTTCTCTCTTATTGAGCACAAAAAATCAATGGACGGAAACTTTTGGATACTAGTGGCCTGTTCATTTATTTGTTTCTTTATTTCTAAGATTTTAAGAAGATCAATTGATTCGGGGTCCTAACGGGCCCTTTTCATTTGTAAAAAACCGCCATATATCATATGATTACCATATGATCGGCTACATAAACGGTACAATTCAGGCTATTTCAGGAAAATACGTAATCGTTGATGTAAACGGGGTGGGTTATCGCGTCACTATGCCAGCAAAGAATCTGAATAGTATAGCAAAAATGGGGGAGCAGGTCAAGCTTTTTACACACTACCAAACCAATCCACGTGATGGTTCAGTAGAGCTTTATGGCTTCACGACGCCGGAAGAATTGAATTTCTTTGAATTACTGACCACAGTGTCGGGTATTGGCCCAAAATCGGCGCAGACGATATTGGCTTCGGCTGATTTGCAGACCATACAAATAGGCATTGTTCGAGGTGACGGGGATTATTTGAGAAAAATAACCGGCCTTGGCGAGAAGACTGCCCATAGGTTGGTATTAGAACTTAAAAATAAAATTATGACTTCGGATCTGGGGGTAAGCGCAGATTCTGAGATGGGCACTGACTCTGAAGCGATTGATGCCATGATGACGCTTGGTTATTCGCAGTATCAGGCCAGGGATGTATTAAAACAGGTGAGTAAGACGGCTAAGACCTCTGAAGAAAAAATAAAGGAGGCGCTTAAGATATTGGGCTCAAAAAAATAAAACTCGCCAAAAGCGAGTAGGTATATGTTTGTAATTAGCTATGATTAACGAGGGTCCACTGTCCTTCAATGACTACACGCATCATATCGCATTTTGTACAACGCCTCATAGAATGTCCCTCAAATAACAAAAGGCGCTTCGGCCAAACATGTCCACATCCTTTTATAAGCATAGCCCTTAATTCGTATTGTTTTTGATCGCTACGGCTAGATTTAATCTTGGTCTTTATATCCGCTATCTCTTTGCCAGTTAATTTTGCGATTCGTTTCATGGATTCACCCTCCATTTGATTAATGTGCTAACCTAAAGATACACCCATAAGGAGAATATGTCAAATTTTCTACAATCAAAAGAGTGGGCTGATTTTCAGAGATCGCTGGGACGGGAGGTTTTTGAGTATGAAAAAGAGGGGATATCGGCCAAGATAATCAAGCACGATCTGCCTTTTGGCAAAAACTACTTGTATATCCCGCATGGACCGGAAATAGATTTTAATCAAATGACCGGCGGGTTTAATAATCCGGTTGTTAATTTTGTGAAATACTTGCGTGATTTGGGTCAAAAAGAGAAAGTGATTTTTGTAAAGGCCGAGCCGCTTATAGACAGCGTAGCTCAAGCATTGGTCGGGCATAGGTTTAAGAAATCAAAAAAAGAAATTCAGCCAAGTAAAACCGTGGTTGTTGATCTTGAGGGAAATGACAACGAGCTTCTGGGACGCATGCACCACAAAACTAGATACAATATCAAAGTTGCGGAAGGGCACGGCGTAAGCGTAAACGAAAGTCATGACGTAGACCTATTCCTCAAGCTTCTTAAGAAGACCGCCAAGCGAGATAAATTCAGCGTACATACTGATGATTACTACAGAAGGCTGCTAGGAGCACCGGGATTGGGCATGCGTCTTTTTTTGGCATCTTACAACAGTAAGCCAATTGCCGGAGCGATTACCTCAAACTACGCGGATACGGCTTATTACCTCCATGGTGCCTCTGATTATGACCAACGATCTTTTATGGCACCATATGCCCTACATTGGCACATTATGGCTAGCAGCCAGAGGCTGGGAAGTAAATACTATGACTTCTGGGGCATCGATGCTAACAAATGGCCGGGTGTGACGCGATTCAAGCTCGGCTGGGGCGGCCGCGTGGTAGAACATCCTGGTTCATTTGATTTACCAATCTCAAAAGCCTGGTACTTGGTTTATAATATTGCCAGAAGGTTTTAATCTAATATGTTTGAAGAAAACAAATTCCTCAATTATTTGCTCGGCCTAGGCAGATGTATTATTCCGAAGCCGCTTTTCAAGCTGGCCCAACCGATTTATCACTGGGGACTTTCTATTATCGGCGCTCTGATTTACGGCTTTCCGTCCAGAAACTTAAAAGTCATCGCCATTACCGGCACTAAAGGTAAATCAACGACCGTTTTCATGATCTCTAAAATATTGGAAGACCAGGGACTTGCCGTAGCGGCTATCGGCTCACTGGGCTTTAAGATAAAAGAAAAAACTTGGCCAAATAACCTGAAAATGACTTTGCCGGGACGGCTTAAGCTGCAAAAGTTTTTGCGGCAGGCACTTAATGCTGGGGTCAAATATGTCGTGCTTGAGGCGACTTCCGAAGGTATCGCTCAGAGTAGATTGGCTGGGATCAATGTAGATTGCGCGGTTTTCACCAATCTCCATCGCGAGCATCTAGAAAGCCACGGCTCTTTTGAAAACTACATGAAAGCTAAGCAAAGGTTATTTTTGAAAGTTCGCAACATCCACGTGCTCAACATTGACGACCTACATTTTGAGAAATTCGCCAATTTCCCGGCACGTCAAAAAATAACTTACGGCATGAAGTGGGGAATGATTACAAAAATGGCTCACAATTCTCCAGCTGCCAACCTGGATTTGAAACTGCTGGGGGATTTCAACGAATACAATGCTCTGGCAGCTTTGACGGTGGCTTTCGCTTATAGACTAGATATGGATCATGGCGTAACAACTCTCAACTCAATTGAATCTGTGCCCGGACGCATGGAAATACTTAATTCGTCAAAGGGCTTCAAGGCGGTAATTGATTACGCTCATACGCCTGATTCATTAAAATTAGTTTATGAAAATTTGAAGCGTGAGGTCCAAGGTAAACTTATTTGTGTGCTCGGCGCCGCCGGCGGCGGACGCGACAAATGGAAACGTTCTGAATTCGGCAAAATCGCCGGCCAATTTTGTGATCAGATAATCCTGACTGACGAAGATCCCTATGATGAGGATCCGCAAAAAATCATTGACCAAGTCGCCTCCGGCATCAATCAAGATAAGACCTATCTCAAGATTTTGGATAGACGAGAAGCTATTGGGCACGCTCTGGCTTCAGCCAGCGCAGGAGATATAGTAATCATAACCGGCAAAGGCTCTGAAACTTCAATGGCCGTCGCCGGCGGTAAAAAAATTCCTTGGTCTGACAAAGAAATAGTTACCGAACTTATATAATAGAAGGTTCTTTTATTTTTACATTTTTCATAATATACTTGGATTATGACTGAAGATACTAAGTCCAGGTCCGGGCTGTGGTTTTTTATCATTTTGCTTTTGATTGTTTTTGTTGGAGCTGTTGCGTATTTTGGGCGGGGCGATGCCGAACTGGCAAAAAATGCTCAATTTTCAGTCCAACCGCTGGCGACAAGATCAGCCAGAGTATATAGCGTATTTTACAGCTCAGGAGTTTTTAGTCCGACCAATATAAGAATACACGCCGGCGATAGCGTGAAATTTGAAAATGATGCCGAGAAATCAATACATATCCTCACAAATTCTTCCAACGGCATACCGGACTTAGTAGATCTGGATAGCGGCAGTGACATACAGCCGAAGAATAACTTTACTTATACCTTTGAACAGGCCGGGACCTTTGGTTATCATAACGCCTTAAAATCATCTGAAACAGGAACGGTTATTGTAAGACCATAAACTAGTGTCAAATTGATTTTTAAATTTTACAATTTTTTGAAGATAATGCTGTTTTTTGGTTTGGCTCAAGCTCTGGGCATATTTGTGGCTTATAAATTTTTACCGGGCTTAGCTTCGATCCAGCCGCAAGGCTTTAGCGGTTTTTCTTTGTCTGACTTATTAATTCTGGTTATTTTCGTTATTATCTTCTTCGTCGTTGCCGTTAAATTCAAAACTGCCGGTTCCGTATTTTACAAGGTTTTTCTGACACTATTGATTTTTAGCGGCGTACAAGCGATAGCGGGTATATGGTCTAGTGCTTATATTGCTACTTTGATAGGTCTGATCTTTACCGTGGGATTTTGGTTTTTTCACAATGTTTTTATCCACAATATAGCTATGATCCTGACATTAGCCGGGGTCGGTGCAATTATGGGATTATCACTTGCACCCTCAACGGTCATCGTAATACTCTGTGTTTTTTCTTTTTACGATATCATTGCGGTCTACAAAACGGGCCACATGATCAAGATGGCCGAATCTATGATCCGATCTCAGGCCATATTCGGTTTTGTAGTCCCTGAAACAAAATCCGGCCTGACAGAACACATCTCCAATGTACAGCCGGGAGAACAGTTCATGATACTTGGCTCAGGCGATACCGTCTTCCCGCTTTTGTTGTCGGCATCTTTGGTCAGATCATCATTGGTCCAAGCTATTTTTGTGGGCATATTTTCCCTGACAGGATTATTTCTTATGCATATCATATTCATAAATCAGAAAATAAAACGGCCGATGGCGGCCCTGCCACCGATAGCTCTGATGACCATAGCCGGCTACTTACTAATAACCTTACTCCGATAACTTATGAAACTTACTTTTTACGGCGGTGCCCGTTCAGTTACAGGTGCGAATTACCTACTGGATACCGGCACGCTCAAAATATTAGTTGACTGCGGTCTGAACCAAGGCACGATGTATGCTGAGGAATTGAATTACCAGCCTTTCAAATATGATCCCCGAGAAATAGATTACGTTTTTGTTACCCACAGCCATATTGACCATATCGGCCGCCTGCCCAAACTTTTCAAAGACGGTTTCAGAGGCAAAATCTATACAACGACAGCAACGCGTGACCTTATGCTTGTAGCTCTGCCTGACAATATGCGCCAAATCCATGAAGAGGCCAAAAATATGAATCACCCGCCTCTTTTTGAGCAGGAAGATGTTGACGGACTAATGTCGCTGGTTGAGGGCATAGTTTACGGCAAATCACTGACGCTAGGCGATATAACTGCCACCTTACATGATGCCGGCCACATATTAGGTTCAGCAATTGTTGAGATAAAATGGCCGACCAATCCGGAACATAACAAAACAATTTTTTTCTCGGGAGATCTGGGCAATATGCCGACGCCGCTTCTTAGACCGACGGAATCTATCCCGGGAGCTGACTACGTTGTCGTTGAATCAGCCTACGGCGACAGGGTACATGAAGATAAAGAAGATCGCCGGCAAAAACTTGTTGCAATAATTGAAGCGACTATCAAAAGGCGGGGAACGCTGATGATTCCGTCTTTTGCGATTGAACGCACGCAGGAATTACTTTATGAGCTCAATAATCTTTTTACGGCAAAGACTATTCCTCGCGTACCGGTATTCGTTGACAGCCCGCTGGCTATCAAGATGACGGCGGTCTATCAAAAACACGCTGAATACTTTAACCAAAAAACTGCCTACTTAATTGAATCCGGTGATGATGTTTTCAATTTTCCGGATCTTAAAATGACATCTACGACGGAACAGTCCAAGGCTATCAATGACGTGCCGCCGCCTAAAGTCATTATTGCCGGTTCCGGCATGAGCCAAGGCGGTAGAATTTTGCATCATGAGATAAGATACTTGCCTGATCCGAATAGCACAATACTTTTTGTCGGCTATCAGGTGGATGGCAGTTTAGGCAGACGGATTCAAAGAGGAGAGAGGGAAGTTAAGATCATCGGTCAGAATGTAACGGTAAGTTGCCACGTGAAAACCTTGGCTGGTTACTCGGCCCATGCCGACCAGCCGGCATTGCTTAAATGGGTAGCAACATCAAAGACAAGTGACCATAAACCAAGCAAGGTTTTTGTGGTCCAAGGCGAAGAAGAATCAGCAAAAACCTTGGCCAATCTAATCCGCGAGAATCTTAGTATAGAAGCTGTTGCTCCAAGTGAGAACGAGAGTTTTGAATTATAAACAATCATTGATTTCTAGTTAAAACTTTGCTATAAATAATAATATGCACGAAATGAAATATAAATTCGTCGTTTCCGGTGCCGCCGAAACCGAACATTGTCCAGCGGGCATTGAAGATACGGCCGTCGCTATTGGCAAGGAAATTATAAAACAAGGCGGCATTTTGATCACCGGCGCAACAAGCGGCGTACCCTATTGGGCCGCTAAAGGTGCTAAAGAGGCCGGCGGTATTTCTATCGGTATCTCACCGGCCGCCAGCATGATTGCGCATGTGAAATCATACAAACTACCGATCGATCAGTTTGATTTTATTATCTATACAGGTTTTGACTATGCCGGGCGCAACCTTTTACTTACTCGTTCGGCTGATGCAGTTATCACGGTTTGCGGCAGAATCGGCACGCTTAATGAATTCACGATTGCCTTTGAGGATAATAAGCCCATCGGGGTACTGGAAGGAAGCGGGGGAATGGCCGATGAGATCAAACACATTATAGATATTGGGCATCGCGGACCTGGTAAAATTGTTTATGACTCAGACCCCAAGAAGCTTGTTGAAAAACTAATAGTACTAATCAAAAAGGAATACGAAAATCCAAAAAAGCATAATCAATCGGAAGATGGTTTTGGTAAGGGCAAGGAATAGCCGCTCTGCCCCTCCTCACAAAAACAGAAAACCTCGTACCAGCAAAGCGTGAGGCTTCCCGTGTGCGAGGCAGAGAAGGGAAACTAATCTTCCAAGAAACGATTTTCAGGGTCTGGCTCTCGGATGCCAGACCTGACTAGTTCCGTTCGGCCATACTCCTGATTCGTGCATTTCCAGAGAAAAACTTCTTCCTCAAAACCCTTGATTTGAGGAGGTTTTTAGGGTAATATAAGTATTATTAGCTAGGTTCAACCATATGTCTTTTACGGTAAACAACGTCACAATTAACGATGAACTGCCGTTAATACCACTTAAAAACGTGGTGCTTTTTCCCTATGTAGCCATCCCGCTTTTGGTCCAAAGGTCAAAATCCATGGGCAGTTTGGATTTGGCCATGTCGCAGGACCGAATGGTGGTTTTTGTCGGTCAGAAAAATATTTATGACGATGTTGATCCGAAAGAACTTTTCCGCATCGGCACGGTGGGCAAAGTTTATGAGGTGCACAAACTGCCGGATGGGTCGTCAAAGATAAATGTAGAAGGCATCGCTCGGGTAAAGATTAAGGAATTTTCTCAGCTAGAACCATTTTTCAAAGCCAAGATTGAACCGCTCAAAGTTACCTTTACTCAAAACGTTGAAACCGAAGCCTTAATGAGGAGCACCGTAGAACAGTTCAAAAAATTGATGGATGTCCGCGAAGCGCCGGCCGCTTTACATGACATCATTACGATTTTGAATCAGGTCAAAGATCCTGAACAGATTGTTAATCTACTGACCATCAATCTTAATCTTGAGCTCAAGGATCAGCAAGATATTCTGGAAACCGTGGATCCGATAGAATCGCTCAAAAAAGTCAGTTTCTATATTTCCCGGGAGCTTGAGATCATTGACGCCGAGAAAAAAGTTATCAAAGAGACCCGCAAACAGCTCGGTAAAATGCAAAAAGAAATGTTCCTGCGTGAACAAATGAAAAGCATCGAGAAAGAACTCGGTATAGATAATGAGAAAGGGGAAATAGAGACTCTGCGCAACAAAATAACTGCCGCCGGTATGTCTAAAGAAACCGAACTCAAAGCGCTCAAGGAATTGAACCGGTTGGAAAAGATGCCCTCATTCAGCCCGGAAATTTCATATCTGCGCACTTATCTTGACTGGCTGGTTGAACTGCCCTGGTCCAGGAAATCAAGCGGAAACGGCGGCAAACTTGAGCTTAAAAACGCCGAAAAAATACTCAATGATGACCACTACGGACTCAAAAAAGTAAAGGAAAGAATTTTAGAATATCTTGCTGTGCAGAAACAAGTTGGCAAGATAAGAGGTCCTATTCTTTGTTTTGTCGGGCCGCCGGGAGTGGGCAAGACCTCAATCGGCCGTTCCATTGCTCGCGCCATGGCACGCAAATTCGTGCGTATTTCTCTGGGCGGCTTACGTGACGAAGCAGAAATTCGTGGCCACCGGCGGACATATGTCGGCGCTTTACCCGGACGCATAATTCAAGGGATTAATTCAGCTAGCACTCGCAATCCTGTTTTCATGTTGGACGAGATTGATAAGGTCGGCATTGATTTCCGAGGTGATCCTTCGGCGGCATTGCTTGAAGCGTTAGATCCCGAGCAGAATTTTGCTTTTTCTGACCATTACTTGGAAGTACCATTCGACTTATCTGATGTTTTATTCATAACTACCGCCAATGTTTTGGATACTATTCCACCGGCCTTGCGTGACAGACTTGAGATAATTGAATTTCCGGGATATACCGAAGAAGAGAAGCTACATATCGCCAGAAAATATCTTCTGCCAAAGATCTTCAAGGAGCACGGCCTTAAAAACAGCGAGCTTGTCTTCAGCGATCAAGTATTAGCTGAGATTATACGTAAACACACCCGAGAAGCCGGTGTACGTGATCTTGAAAGACAATTAGCAACAGTCATCAGAAAAATTACCCGCAAAATCGTTGAGAAAAAAATCAAAGGCAAAGAGATTATCAACTCTAAAAATCTGCATACTTATCTTGGCGCTTTCAGATACAGCCATCAAGAAGCCGAAAAAAAAGATGAGATCGGCGTTTCTACCGGCTTGGCTTGGACGCCTGTCGGCGGAGAAGTACTGTCTATCGAAGCTTTGAAGGTGCCTGGCCGAGGCAAACTTTTGTTAACCGGCCAGCTTGGGGAAGTGATGCGTGAATCAGTACATGCAGCTTTGAGTTACGCAAGATCCAAGGCGGCTAGTCTGGGCATTAAGAATGATTTTTATAAAGAAGACATACATGTCCATGTGCCATCAGGCGCGATTCCCAAGGACGGTCCATCAGCCGGTACTGCCATGGCTACGGCGATTATTTCTCTTTTTACAGGTAAACCAATTCGTAAAGATGTCGGCATGACCGGTGAAATGACTCTGCGTGGTAAAGTCCTTGAAATCGGCGGCGTTAAAGAGAAAGTACTTGCCGCCCATCGGGCCGGACTCAAAATCATCATCTTGCCGGAAGCTAACAGAAAAGATATAGCCGAAGACGTGCCCAAAGAAATCCGCCGCGATCTTAAGTTCAAGTTCGTCAAAAATATAGATGAGGTACTTAAGATTGCCCTGCGCTAACCCGGTCTGCCCTTCAATTGTGTACAGCTTGAGTTGTAGGATTAAATATTTTTACTTAGTATGGATGTATGATTACGAATACTGATCTAATTTTGAGGTTACTTTTAGCATCCGGTCTCGGCGGAATCATCGGCCTTGAGCGTGAGCGGGCGCACAAGGTCGCCGGTATGCGTACTCATGCCTTAGTTGCTATGGGTTCGGCGCTTTTATCGCTTATCTCGATCTATCTTTTTGAGACATATCCTTCCGTCGGTGGAGTGGCTGGTTTTGATTACCATCTTATAGCCAATGTTATTGTCGGCATAGGTTTTGTGGGTGGGGGAGCGATACTTAGACAAGGCTCTAGGATCGTTGGTACGACGACTGCGGCAACTCTTTGGCTTGTGGCCGGCGTCGGTATTGCCGCCGGTATTGGTTTCTTATACGGCGCTCTGGCCGCCTCTGTAATCGGTTATCTGGTACTAACTGCTCTCTGGCATATTGAGAAAAAAATAGTGCAAAAGCTACCACCCTATCAGCCCGATGAAATAAGCGAGATAGAAGGCAAAAATGAATAAAAATTTTTGGTATGCTGTCGCGACCATTGTTGGCTCTACTGTCGGTATTGGTCTTTATGGCATACCTTTTGTATTTGAAAAAGCCGGTTTTGGAATCGGCTTATTGTTTTTAATCGGAGCCAGTGGATTAATTACTCTTGTAAATCTATTCTACGGCGAGGTTATACTGAGAACCCATGAACGTCATCAATTCGTCGGTTATATCAATAAATACTTGGGGCCGATAGCGCGCCGGTTAAGCATTCTTACTTTTTTTATTGCATCTTATGGCGCTCTAATCGGCGTAATCATCATAAGTAGCGCTTTTTTAATTAACATTTTATCGCCTTATTTTCACCTTATTACCTTAACAGCAAGTGTTATCTTTATAGTCGGCGCTTCTGCCCTGGTATTTTTTGACCTTAGGACCGTCTCAAAGTTTGATTTTTTTATAATGCTCCTGATGGGAATAATAATTACTATGATAGCAGCCAGCGGAATTAAACATATTACCTGGAATAACTACTCTTTTGCTATAAGAGATTATTGGTTTCTGCCGTTTGGCGTAGTGATTTTTGCTTTAAGCGGCATGCCGGGCGTACCTCTGGCAAAAGAGGTCTTGGCAGGCAGAGAAAAACAATTAAAAAAAGCTGTCCTAGTTGGCACGTTTTTACCTGCCTTGATATATCTGATATTTACATTTATCGTAGTTGGTGTCAGCGGCGAGAATACAACTCCTGACGCCATATCGGGCCTGGCTCAACCATTGGGACAGGGGATAGTTCTAATCGGATCTTTATTCGGTTTTCTGACTTCATCAACCATTTTTTTGAATATGGCAACTTCATTAAAAAAATCCCTGCATGAAGATTTTCATTTTGGCTATCGGCCTGCCTGGCTATTGACGGTCTTACCGCCCTATATACTTTTCCTTGCCGGCGTCAGAAACTTTATTGACATCATCGGCATGGCCGGTGGAGCGGCAATCAGCATAGAGATAGTACTCTTGATCTTACTTTACGCCAAGGCAAAAAAAAACGGCGATCGTATCCCCGAGTATTCTATCAACTTACCTAAAACGTTATTGTATCTGATCATAGTAGTATTAGTTTTTACTATGATCTACACTCTTATAAGATAAGTCAGGCGCTAGATCACACTGACTATTTTGACCATGCGGCGGTGGCCGTCATAGTTTAGTTTTTTACGAGTGGAAAATTTAACTTTACCCTGACGGACTGCATAAATAGTATCGTCACTGCCCATGCGAACACCGACGCCAGTAGTATATTTACTGCCCCGCTGACGAATAATAATATTGCCGGAGATGGCCGATTGCCCGTCAGAAAGCTTGACGCCTAAGCGTTTAGATTCAGAGTCCCTGCCTAATTTAGTTGTCGATTTAGCTTTTGTATGCGCCATGGTTTTGTCGTTTGGTTAAACTTATATTATCAAAATCCTTAAAACTAATCAAGCTATGGACTAAATAAAATGACCCATTAAAATAATGTCAACTACTCAATCAAAATCAAGACTGCTATTTTAGCTTACAAGATCTTTAACAAAGGAGCTGTTATGCGAGCAGATGTCGGAAAGCTTGAGCTAGTACTAAACGGACTTATGGTTGCTTTTAACAGTAGACGCTATCCTTTTGACCAATCGTGGGCGAGACCACCGCACATAGCCGAGAATATGCCGAAAAACCTAACCCTCTGTTCAAAGGAACATGCACTTTTTCTTTTTTGCCTATGTTATTATATGCGAGGCGGCATTGACAGCGTAACAGCGACAAGAGCACTATCCAGATTACATGAAACAAGACCAGAGATATTCATACCCGAAAACGGCATGAGGCAGGATCCGAAAGATATTACCGGATTTTTACAGGGAGTCGGCCTGGGATTTCAGTCTAAACAAATAGGCAATTATTGGGTTAATAATTTTAGAACGCTTTTCCAACATTGGCAGAGTAGTCCGGTAATAATTCTCGACGGGGTCCAAACTTATGAGGAGGCCTGCGAAAGAATACAAAATAAGTTAACAAAAACAAATCGTCTCGCAGATAAAAATTCGGGATTTTTCGGTTTTCAGAAGAAAATGGTTAGTATGCTTATATATTTTTTAACGGACACGGGTTTTATAGATCCGTTTCACTTCCCGCCGCCTGTGGATTTTCATGTTCTACGAACAATATTCGGACACGAGATTCTGATTCTTGAGGATAAAAGTGAATCTGCTTACAATAAAGAAACTTTGGCGTTAGTAAGAGGACTCCTGTCCGATTATTCGCTTAAACATAACATTAGCCCCTTGCGCCTGTCTGAAGCCATGTGGATTATTTCCAGAACTCTTTGCAACCAGCATCCGGGTAATATTTCAAAAGTGGGCGATTATGAAGCAAGAAAAACTTCAATCAGGGCCATTGATGTCACCTGGAGCCGGAGTCAGATTGACAGTTACACACGAGCCTGCGGCCCCTGCCCGATAGAGAGAACGTGCAGATTTAATATTCCTTCGGCTTATTACTATATTACCGGCGCTATTGTGATAAGGGGTATTAGACAAAAACCGCCGCAAGGATTTTTTGCATTTGATGACTAGCACCGCAACAAGCATTTGACCTATGGCATATCAGGTGCTAAATTAGGTAAGTTCGTTAACAAAGATAGGGGGAGAATCAAATGGAATACACTAAAACTACCTATGTAATCACTTTCCAAGATGAAGACCAGGATACAAAAAAAATTAACTACTTTATATTAGAAGACTATGCACCAGCTTTTCTGCGCCAAAACATGTTTGTAACTTTGGAGCTGGGAAATAGCACTATTAAAGGAATTGTAAATAGAGAACCCCGTTGGAATTCAACAACTAAAACCCAGATAGTCAATATACTTCCTATAGAAAAAGATGGGGTAGATTTACTAAAAGCTTTGCGGCAAGACCGCAGATGGTGCAAGCCTTCCGCAGAACCAGATTAGCAAGATCTCACGCAAGTGAGATCTTTTAATTATTCTAATTATTTATTATTCGGGCGGGGGATTTGGCGAAGCCAGTAATCGTTCTCCCACTCCCAGAGGGTTTTAGAAGCCAAGAACGCTTGTGTATCTTTTTCTATATCAGGTAACTCGCGAAGCTCAACTTCACCGAGAAGCTCGCCCCAAACATGCGGGCAACGAGCCGCGGCTACGCCTTTGGCAGGACGGATTTTGATGTTGCCGCCCTTTTCACGCATCTTGGAACCACAGCCGCGGATACACGAACGAGATTGATCAAGCCGCAATATCCAACGATCAAGAGGTGGCATCGACTGATCCTCGCGCAAAGCTTCAACGTAAGCCGAAGTTTGAATACCATAATCGCGATAGATGGCGTAGGAGGTTTTAATATCGAGCACGCCTAACCGGCCGTTTAGTTCAGCCAGGCAATCCAACGTACCGGCATAGTGATGTTTCTTGCTAATGATTCTGCTTTCGATCTGTTGGGGAATAATTTCATTAGTTTTTTTAAAATCCAAAAAAGCTGAAACTGCCGGGGCCACGGAGTCGGGGATGGGGGTTGATTCACCTTTGAGTATCGCTTCTACCGCCCCGTGCAGGAGAGTGCCTTCTTCGGCAGACTTGGTCTTAACGGCTTCACCGGCAGCAAAACTCGTTTGATCGGCGTAAAATTTATATAAAGCCGGTTTGGCTTTGATTGAGACAATGGATGTCACGCGGGGATACCAGATGCCGTCAATTTCATATCCGCTGGCTGATTTAAAATTATCCAGGGTATTATAATACATAAACTAATCTTATATTAAGAAACCTAAAACCGCCAGGGGAATGGCGGTTTGTTTCATTTGATACGACGCACAATATCCATTTTGCGACATTATTATCTGTTTAATACTCATTTACTTAAAGACGGCAACAAAGCCTTAAGTATACCTCCTGCAGTTTGTATTACTATCAAGAATAGATTGATTGCCAGAGAGGCTACGGCCTTAATAGATCCTGTTATGTCTTTACTTGAAAGGTCTTTAGTATTAATTAGGTTCAAATTGAGGTTGGGCAGGCTAAGACCCGACAGCAAAGATGAACCAATACCCTGCTGGCTCAATATATTTTTAACTACACTATTATTTAATAAGTATTGTAATACGCCAAAGTTAACAGAAGCGACATTAGAGCCGGGGGCGTTTGAAGTGATATAAGCAGAGGACTGACTGGCAGAGAAAAAAAAGCAAACAAGAAATAAGCCAAAAATAATTTTAATTTTATTGTTCATTTTACTTGTAGCCCCACTTCCCTTCTTAATATAATATTACAACAACACAAGTATCTAGTTAAGTCAATAAAGTTATCCACAATCAGTCATTTTTGCTGAAAACTCTTATATCATCAAAGAATAATTTAATTGCTTTAAGAAACGGGAGGACCGTCAAAAAATATCTTAAATCTGCTACTTCTCTGATAATCCAGCCCAAAAATCCGCCGATATCTATCCCCCTTCCCAGATGAGCGACCGCGAATTTCCCGCCGATGGGTGCGATCCATTTATTATAGCCCGGTTTGTATTTTTCCAGATGCGTGGTTTGCGTGTCATTAACCAGCCGCAATATATTTTTGGCTGCTATCCTCCCCTGCTCTATTGCCGGGTATGACAATTGCGGAACAGATTTTTGATTGATTGGATCGGAAAAAACAATATTATCGCCTACTGCGAAAATATCCCCATGATTTTTGATTTGTAAAAAATCATTGACCAATATCCTGCCATGATCGTCAAGCTCAAGACCGACAACAGCTTTTAACATGTCTAGCGCCTTTACCCCGCCAGACCAGACTATCAGATCGCCCTTCATAGTATCACCGCCCTTAAGCTTCACGAAATCCGGTCCAACTTCCTCTATGACCGAATTAACTTTGATGTTGATGCCGATACTCTTAAGTCTTCTTTCGATCAACTTTCTTTCATTTTCAGAAATCATAGGTAATATCGTCGGCCCAGCTTCAAGAAGGGTAATTGCCGTACAGCTTTGGGCGGTTATGCCATGCCGATGGGCAATATGCACCGAACAGTTAGACAGCTCGGCGGCAAGTTCCACGCCGTTGAATCCGGCACCGCCGATTAAAATATTTACCGGCAGAGTTCTATTTTTTTGTCCGGCTTCAATATAGGTTTGTTCAATCTTGTCGTTAAGCATCAGCCCATCCTCAATCGTTTTGAATTTGAAAGCGTACTCTTCAACGCCGGGAATGCCGAAGGTAGAAGTCACCGAACCAAACGCCAAAACTAAATAGTCAAATCGGATGGTATCACCGTTATGCGTGACGACATGTTTGGCCTGGAAATCTATATGGCTTATCTCGGCCTGGATCAGTTCGACTCCCGTTCCTTCGAAAATTTCCCTATAAGGTATACAGATGGTGCCACGGAGTTTAGTGTGATAGGGATGCTCGTGGTCAACCCCATAAATTGAGGCTACTTCATACAGCGCCGGCTGAAATGTCTGATAATTATTCTTATCAATCAAGGCTATTTGATGTTCTCGTCCGAATTTCTTGGCTCCCGATTCCGAAGGAATTGAGGATCCTCGATTGCGAAGCAATCGGGACAAATCCAAAGCCGTTCTCACGCCGCCGAATCCCCCGCCCAAAATAACAACCTTACTCATATTTCTATTATATCAAAAAATCAAGCCCGACTCATATTCAATGCCCGGCCAGAGAAGCCTTCTTTTTTGCAACAAGACGGCGTATGAATTTTTTATAAGAAATAATAATCAGAACGGCAATGCCAAGACTAATGACCACGAAAAATTTACCCAACAAAGTATTAATAGTCTGCCAGTTGTTGCCAAAGATATAACCGATGCCGCTATACATCAGAACTTCAGTCGCCTCCCCTATTACGACATAGGTGAGATAGACGCCGGCAGCTATTTTGCCAAGACCGGAGATAATATTTACCGTCAAAGTCGCCCAGACTTCAAAGCGGCTGAAAAATATGATCAGGCCCGGCCAACGTTTGACGTAATCTTCAATTACCTTCAGTTCCAAGGAATCCGGTACTTTACGCAAACCTATCTTATACAATGCTGCTTTACCGTAGCGCCGGATAACGACATAGGCAAAGACGTCGCCTAAAATATTACCTAGACTGGCAACAATGATAACCCAAGGCATACTAAAATAACCCTGGCTGGCGAAGGCGGCCGAAGCCATAACCGAGGCGGCTGACGGCAGAGGCAAAGCTACGGAAGCCGCAAAAGTAATCGCAAACAGTGCCGCATACTTATATAGAAGTAGAAATGAAAGTATTGCTTGTAGCATAGAGTTTAAGGATTACTGCTTCTGTAGCCAGTAATCGCTTTCTGGACACTTTGTAAAAATTGCCCGGAGTCTATGCCTTTAAGCTTGGTGTATCGGCTTATCTGGATCCTCGGATAATTACTATCGTTAATGTTCAGGCTTTGACGCAAGTAGTCAGGCGGCAGCCTGAAAATGAAATTAAGATAATTGAAAGTCATCCACGATTGAATATCACTGACACTCGGATTAAGTGGCGGATGAGACATTTGCCCTCGGTGATAATAAGGATGAAGCTGTCCAGAATGATAAGAATGCCGAAAATCGCTAACCAGCCAAAACAAAAAAACCAAGCACAGCCCTGATAAGACCAGTGCCAAAATCATACGAACGCTGTCGCTAAATTCTAACTTGCTATTCATATGTCTAAATACGAATCAGTAGCCATAAATGGTGCGGCAAACGGTTGGCTATAAATAATCCAGCGGGTTGAGCGTGCCGTCAAAGTAGTTGAAATAGAGCTGGCCGTTTTTGGGATTGATATATGTGAAAAAATCGCTGTAGATGCTCAGATGCAAATGTTCGCCGGTAACATTGCCGGTCGCGCCTTCATAACCGACGATCGAACTGGTCGTCACCTGGGTGTTGTTGGCAAGCCCAGCAGGACTAGACATATGAGCGTATAAACTGACCAGATCATTATCTTGCCTGATAGCGATCCAATTGCCCCAGCCGCTGTTATTGCCGCTGGCCAGGACGTAACCACTGGCAATCGGCCTGATCGCCGCCCCTGAAGTGCTGACAATATCAATACCGTTATGCGGTGCGCCGCCGTAAGCGCCTCGAAGCGCATAGGTTGTCATGCCGTAACTTTGTGTTAAATAGTAGCTGTCGAACGGCCATTGAAATATCTTGGAACCTTTAGGTGGTATAGATGTTGCCGTTACGTGTATGATATAAGCGCCGCTTTTTACCGCTTGAGCTTCCAAATCTTTTAAGGTGTTAAAAAACTGGGATTCCTTGGTCTCCACGTCACTCAATAAACTTTGGAATTTAGCTTCCTGGCCTTTTGTCGCAACCAGCAACTTATCCTTACTTGAACGAGTACTGCCCAATGAGTTTTCCTGGTTACTCATCTGGCTGTTCAGGCTGACAAGCTGTGTTTTCTTCTGATCAAGCTGGTCCTTCTCCGATTGCAATTGATCTCTTTGCGATTTGAGATCGCCGATCAGCGTCACCAATTTGGAATTCAAGTTGGCATTCTGCTGTTCCTGATCACTGAAACTCGAAAGGGTTGGGCTTTTCAACAAAACCGCCAATGTGCTCAACTGGTCGTTTTCATAAATCGTAGTCATCAGCTCGCTCACGGTTTGTTTTTGCTTATCCATTACTTGTTGGGTGTTAACGATCTGACCCTCCAGATCGGTTATCTGGAGCTGGGCTTCCGAGATTTGTTTGCCTGTTATGGCAATCTGGGTCTGCAATTTCAAAATTTGATTGCTCAAGATATCAATCTGATTCTTGAGTGTAGTCGCTTGTTTTTGGGTTTTGGAAATGTTGCCCTTATACTGATCGGCCTGTTTAGTCAGCGCGTCAATCTGGCTGCGTAAATCAAGAATCTGCTGATTAATATCGGCGGCAAAAACCCTGCCGGCAGACAGAAATAAAAGGCTGCTTAAAACAGCTGTAACTAGTATTTGACTCATTAAACTTTTTTTGTTATTCTCTAATCGCATAAACTTTCTTTAACAAGGAGGCGGTAAATGCCCAAAGAAGAAACCGATAGGCCCATATCTCACGAGATTAAAGTTTGGGATTTGGAACTAACAATCGTGACTCGGAGAAACGGCTCTCAAATTAACATGAGCCAATATATGTATAGCGATCTGCCGGGTCATGGAACTTTCTGGATAGACTTGCAATTTGAGATTGAGTCCGTACTGCATGTCAAGGTAATAAATATGGACTTTAAACTATCAGATTTTAGAAGACCGCTAAATAAAGATATACTCCACATTATTCACACTCCCCTAACTCAATCTTAATTTTTCTACCGCTCTTTTGACTCTCCCAAGGGTCTTTTCTTTACCCAAAATACAAGTCACATCCACCGGATCAGGCGATGCTTTCTCTCCGGTCAAGGCGACTCTTAATGGCCAGTACACCAGTCCCCTGCCTGTAAGACGTTTCCCTAGCTGATCCAGTTCCCCACGTAGTTTTTCCTTGTCTTCTACGCCTATTTTTTCAATTATTTTTTCAGTTTCTGCCAATGAATTCTTGGTTTCTTCATCGCCAGCATCCTTCCAATGCAACAATCCCCCATCATATTCCGGTTCCCTGAAGAAAAAATGGAATTCTTTAACCTGATCTAAGTACTCCAATCTTTCGCGGAATAACGGCGATATTTTTATCAGATAATCTTTTTCCTGCTTACCGAAGTTTTTTTCAACAAATGGAGCGGTTAGTTCGGCTAGTTCGGCATCATCATAAGTCTTGATATATTGCGAATTGATCCAGTTCAATTTTTTAATATCGAAAACCGCGCCGGACTTGTGGACTTTATCCAAACTAAACTGCTTGACTATCTTATCTTTAGTTAAAATTTCTTTCTCCGAGTCATCTGATGTCCAGCCTAATAGCGCCAGGAAATTAAGCAGTGCTTCCGGTAAATAACCGGTGTCACGATATTCCGCAAGAGAAGTGACTGCGTGACGTTTGGAAAGTTTAGACCGATCCGGCCCAAGTATCAAAGGCAGGTGAGCATATTCCGGCCTTTCAAAACCCAAAGCTTCCTGCAAAAGTATTTGCTTAGGCGTGTTGGCAATATGGTCCTCACCGCGTATCACATGAGTAATATCCATTTCATAATCGTCAACAACAACGGCAATATTGTAGAGCGGGGTATTCGTATCTTTGGCAATGCTTATATCCCCCAGGAGCCGCTCTTCAAATTCAATCTCGCCGCGAATTATGTCGTTGAACTTAATACGCCGTTTTGAATCCCGATCTACCGACAGTCTGATTATGCCCGTCTGTGCGTGCTCTACCGGCTTATTTTTGTATTCGCAAAAATGAGCCAGCACTCCCCTGCCAGCGATTTGTTCCTGCCTTTCTTTTTCGAGTTCCTCTTCGCTATGATAACAGTGGAAGGCCTTGCCATCGTCTAAAAGTTTTTGAATGTATTTTGAGTAGATTTTCGTCCGGTCGCTTTGCTTGTAGAATTCATCCCAGTTAAGGCCGAGCCATTCAAGACCCTTCAAGATATCATCTTCAAATTTTTTTTCAGATCTCTCTAGGTCGGTATCTTCAATCCTCAAAATAAATTTACCGCCGTTGTGCTGGGCGAAAAGCCAATTGAAAAGCGCCGTTCTTGCGGTTCCGATGTGTAAATATCCTGTTGGACTAGGCGCAATGCGCACCCTGACTTCTTTTGTCATTATTAGTTAAAGTATAGCAAATTTTGTGATTTTCGACTATTATAGAGTCGTGCCATGGCCAACGATAAACTTACAAAAATTGAGTATTTTGTCAAAAAACCGGCCAAAGGCATACACAGTGAAGCCCATGCTTTGACCAAGGAGCTGTCGGAATACTGCGGTGAGCCCAAGAAGTTCGCCATGTATCTGGGCATAATCAAAAATATCGGCCTAAAAAACGCTTACAAGATATTTGCTGAGATTAGGCAGGCGGAAAAAGTAGATAATAAAGGCAAACTTTTCCTGTATTTATCCTCCAAAAAAGCAAAAAAGAAAACCCTCATTAAATCTCCGGGCAGAGATTACGAGGGCAGAAAAGATAAATCCGCTAATGCTTAGATTTGGAACGAAAGTTACGCAGGCTTAAAGTTATAATAATCATTACCAACAAAGCCAGACAGCCAATGGCAATAATAACTTTGATATACATAGGTATCGTCCCTCCATGAAAATTGTAAAACAACCTAACAAAATACTAAGTTACAAACTAAAAGCTGTCAAGGAGATAACACCTGAAATCAAGGCGCTGATTTCAGATATGAGGAAAACAATGGTTGAAGCCCATGGTGTTGGTTTAGCGGCAAATCAAGTTGGGCAAGATTTACAGATCTTTGTGATCGATGTTGAATTGGCCGAAGAGGGTAAGGCGCCTGACGCCTATATCAACCCCAAGCTAACCGAGTTCTCAAAAGATACCGCTGAAATGGAAGAGGGCTGTTTGAGTCTGCCCAATTATTGGCAGCAGATTAAGCGCGCCAAGAAGATCAAAATTAAGGCGTTGGATGAGAACGGCAAGAAAGTTAAGTTTAAAGCCCGGGGATTTCTAGCGCGAGTTTTACAACATGAGTACGATCATTTGCAGGGGGTTTTGATTAAAGACCTGGCTTCGTCTTAGTATCTTTTTCGGGACGTAAATTTCCCCAGCGAGGAAATTTACTCTTTTGAAGTTGTGGATTTTGTTCGCAGTGGCGAATTGTACTGCTCACAAACCATGCAATTTCACAACTTCAAAAGCCCGTTGAAGATACTACGACTCCGCTGATATTTTTTAAAAAACAAAAGCGCGTGGCCTGCCCATTAGATAATTGCGTAAAATGCAAAAGTCAAGTATCAAACTAATATTCTTCGGGACGGCGGATTTTGCCGTGCCGGCGCTAGAAGCACTTACAAAAGAGTACGACGTTGTGACAGTTGTCACCCAGCCCGATAAACCCGTAGGCCGTAAACAGGTCCTCACTCCCCCACCGGTTAAGTTAAAAGCTGAAAACTTAAAGTTGAAAGTTTTACAGCCGGAAAAATTGCGAAGCAATCCTGAGTTCGTCGAAGGATTAAAAAATCTAAATGCCGATATTGGCATCGTTGCCGCTTATGGCAAGCTGATTCCGCCGGAGATTTTTAACCTGCCTGAACACGGCATACTGGTTGTGCATCCGTCATTACTGCCAAAATATCGAGGGCCCTCGCCAGTTCAAGCAGCAATATTAAATGGTGATGAAAAAACTGGGGTTACAATTATGAAAATTGATGAGGAAATGGATCATGGGGATATTATTTCATCTGCAAAATACCAAATACCAGATGACGTTTCATTCAACGAAATAAATAACGGTATCTGGCAACTTGGCGCGGAATTATTAACAAAAACACTGCCTGATTATTTGGTTGGCAAAATTAAAGCACGGGCACAAGATCACTCTCAAGCTACCTTTACTAAAAAATTTATAACAGCCGATGGTGAAATCAAACCAGGCGACACGGCAGAAATTGCCTACAACAAAATTCGCGCTCTGAATCCCGAGCCGGGAACGTATTTTCTGATTTATACAAACGGCAAGCCGACTCGGCTTAAAATTCTTGCTGCCAAGTTAGCCCATGATAAAAACTCTGGCAGCGGACTTTTCGAAATCAACGGCCAGCTTGCTCTTAGTTTACAGAATGGCTGTATACTACTTGAGACGGTACAGCTTGAAGGTGGCCGGCCGCTAAGCGGAGCGGAGTTCGTACACGGCCATCGTAATCTTTTATAGGTATTTACATTCTGTAAAATACCTGCTATCATCATTACAAGTTCCTTACTATCTAAATACGGAGGCAATGTGCGCCTAGTTAACTTTAGATATAGCCGACCGAATGATCAGCTTTTTCAATTTACTGAATTATTGTCGAAAAGTTTTCTAGGTATCTTAACTACCGCTACAAACAAAGGTGTATTACGTTGGCAACACTTGGTACGTAATGTCTTTTCTACCAAATTCCATGGGCTAGAGTTGGCATGGGATCAACTCGACGACAAATCATACATCCTTCATATAGGTAAAGACCATATTGAAGATGATGGCTCCGGCGCATATGGCTTTGTGGAACTGTCTAGGGCTATCTTGGAACAGAAAGAACGTTTACTACAACCGCCCAAAGATTGCTTCGGACGATATTGGGGAAGCTTCTAACTGGACCTATACGGTCTTTTTTTTCTTGCCAGAATGCAAAAATTTTAGTACGATAGATGCATGTCATTAGGCGTTAATGAACTAAAACCTAAGACTTTTTTTATACTCGAAGGCCAGCCTTATGAGGTGCTTGAAACGCACCACCTTAAGATGCAGCAGCGACGGCCGGTAGTCCAGACGCGCATGCGCAATTTGCTTAATGGCAAACTAATTGAACGCAATTTTGCTCAATCTGATATTTTTGAAGAAGCCGACATTGAAAGGCGGGAGGTCAAGTTCCTCTACAATCACCGCGATGAATATTGGTTTTCCGCCATGGATAACCCGGCCGATAGGTTTAAGTTGGAGCGGGATATTATAGGCGATTCTTACAAATATCTCAAGGCCAACACCATAATCCAAGCGATTACTTTCAACAATAAGATTATCACCATTGAATTACCAATCAAGATGGAGTTCAAGGTGATAGAGGCCCCGCCGGCAATACACGGCGATACCGCCCAAGGCGGCGTCAAACAGGTAAAACTTGAAACCGGCGCCACAGTCAATGTGCCTCTTTTCGTGGAAGAGAACGACGTCATAAAATTAAATACTGAAACCGGTGAATACGTTGAGCGTGTGAGCAAAGGCTAAGACTAAATGCCTGGCGGTTCTTTTTTACGCCTGAAAATGAGTACTGCTACCAGTGGAGAGAGCGCCCACCAGAACTGGGCATTTTTTGTGCCAAAAATATCCAGCACAAGTGCCGGGATGTATTGTGAAATGGCGGCAGAAGCATAAGAAAACACGATGCTGGCTAAGAAGCCGAGTTCAAAAATAGCAATTACCGCCACAGATATAATTGAGGCTTCCTGCAGACCAAGCTTGTATTTCAAAACTGACAGGTTCAGGATCGCAAAAGTTATCAGGTAAAAGATAAGAAAGAGGGCTAGGTGGAGCCAATAATCTGGAATAGTTTTGAAATTAGACTGGACATCGGCAAAATACATAAAATGCGATTCAAGGAAGTAAGCACCATACAAACTAAGCATCGCCAAGAGCATACGGGACCGACCCAAGCTCACACCGACAATAAAGATTGCGAAAATGAAAAATAGTATAACCAACCAGTTATAGTGCGGGGTCGGCAAACTAATAATACCAATGTGCTCTTGGATAAAACTGAAAAAACCAGAAAAAATACTCTGAACCGTAGAAAGTATATTATTGACCATTGACTATATTATAACAATAAACCTCGGCAAGGGAAACAAAACCGGACTTGTTTGAAACCTGGCTATATTTCCCTGGCCAATTCTTCTACCAATTTCTTGGCCTTGCCACTTAATCTTTTTGGAATCTCAATTTTTACTTTGAATATCTGATCGCCCTTGTGCTGGCCGTGAATGCCGAGGCCCTTAAGTCGTAACTCTTGGCCGTCTTGCGTGCCTTCCGGAATATTAATCTCTTTTTCGCCATCTAGCGTTGGCGCATTGTATTGCGCACCGAGTATTGCGTCGGTTAATCTAACGGGCAGTTCCGAAATCAGATCGTCACCCGATCTTTTGAATCTTTTGTCGGTTTCCACTCTGACTTCCATATATAGATCCCCTGCCTTGCCGCCTCGGAATCCCGGCTGGCCCTTGCCTCTAATTACAAAAGCTTCGCCGTTATTAATACCGGACGGAATTCTTATTTCCAAATTCTCTTTGCCCCGCTTACGGCCTTCGCCCTTGCAAGCGCGACAATTAGTTTTCGGCACTTTTCCTAGACTACGGCAAGAACCGCAAATGTGAATCCTGGTTATATTGCCGAAAAGCGAAGAGGATACTTCTCTAACTTCTCCCTTGCCGTCGCAAACAGAACAAGTTACCAAGCTAGTTCCTTTTTCTGCTCCACTGCCACCGCACTCTGGACAAATTAAATCTTTTGTTAATTCAACCTGCTTAACTGCACCTCGCGCTACATCATAAAGACTAACAGTCAGGTTAACCTTAATATCTACACCAGCAGTGGTTCCCCCCCCATCTCGTTCAGCACTTCTGCGTCCGCCAAAAGCTCCACCGAACAGATCAAAAATATCTTCCATATTGAATTCCTGCCCGAAACCTTGTGAGAAATCAAAGCCGTCAAAATTACCTCGCCCTTGCCCACCGAATCCTTGCGAACCAAAACCTCCAGGCGGAACAGACCCGAACTGGTCGTACTGCGCGCGTTTCTTGGGGTCTGATAGCACCTGATAGGCCTCGTTGATCTCCTTGAACTTATCAGCGTTACCGCCTTGTTTGTCGGGATGGTGCTGATGAGCCAGCTTGCGGTAGGCCCTTTTGATATCATCCGACGTCGCCCCTTTTGGCACCCCTAAAGTTGTATAAAAATCCGCCATTTTGTCCAAGAGCGTAGCGATTGGCTAACAAAATTAGCGCCCCGCTCCAATTTTGCTTTGCTACAACTCGGCTAATAATATGCTAAGTAAACTATCAAAATATTCTGCGATGGCCGGCCACGAATAGTGGTTTCGCGGGAGAGGCCGTCGCCACCCCAAAACTCGCAAAATTGGAGCTGGGGAGGCATTGACATATTTATTGATTAATACTATATTATAGCAGTTATTTAGCTATTTGAAAATAGGAGAAAAAATGGCGAAATTCTTTGATGATAGAACACCTATGAACTTTATGAACGTCAAGAATCGAGACTACAATGACCATATTTGGGTCAAGATGACTTCACACGGTGAGCAAATCATAAAAAATTATTGCAAACGAGTGGGCATAAGGGCGCCAACGCTTGAACGTGATGCAAGGGGCTGGACTAGAATGCACTTCGGCGAAGTTGTCCAACTTTTCGGTAACGAAATGTACTCTGGCAATTCTAACTTACCTATTAAAAATACTTTCCTAGCAGAAGCTCCGAAGAAGTAAATTCCCCGAGCAATTATAGGCCCCTGTGGTCTTACGCAGCCCCCCGTATTCTAAAACTCCAATTCCTCTGCTTCTTTTTGGACAACCCGAATCCGGATAAACCCGGATTTTTTTAATAGCGCGAAAAGCCCCCATGCAACCAGTGCCGCTATCCAGACAATGATAAAACTTAAGCCCTGCAACACCAAGAAAAGACCAAATGCCAGAACCGGCGGGAAGTATCTGAAATATGGTTTTAAGAAACTGTTGAACTGGCTAATGACCTCATTGGATACCTGATTCAAGGCGTTGCCGCGCTGATCCGGCGGCAGACTTTTGACCTGATCACTCAAAAAAGTCTTCACCGTTTCAACAACAAAAGTCTTAGTACCAGGCGGCAATTGCTGTTTGCTCGCTAGCGCCTGTGTCGCCGGGCTCAAGAAAAAAGCCACCGAGATCATTATCAGAATAGAGGTCACCAGACTTGATAGCCCTCTATCCATGATTTCACGGATATCTATCTTGATGCGCTCTTCAACTTCAAGACGGATGCCATGGCCGGCATACATCTGAAGCAAGAGCATAAGTGGCAAGACCGCCCAGTAAAAACCTTTGATCCCAAAAACCACAAAATAAGGTATAAGTGTTACCACTACCATGCCCCAGCGCCACGGCCTTTCTCCGGCAATTAGCAAAGCCAACCCCTCAAACGCCACAAAAATTATCAGTGCGATCATGGGCCAAAGCCACGTTTGGTAACTGTCCAGATTTAACGGATTTTCAATCCACGGTTTCGCCGAAAACCAAAACCAAGAAGCAATCGCCACCAGCAAAATAGTAAGTATTGCTTTCTTATACATATCTGATACTATTCTAACACAAAGTGGACATTAAAAACGAGGTGAAAAATGGCAACACTCAGACCAGATAAGGAAAAAGATCCGAAATCAACTGAAGTTATCGCTAGCGGTTTTGATGGAAGAACAATGACTCTGGAACAACTCAGAAAAGAGGTGAGCGAAGAATTGTCGGGTCAGTCATTGTTAGCCGTGAAGGTCTACGATCTGCATGCTTTAGCTACGAAGTTTGAGAGAGAAAATCTTGTAGCCATTATCCTTACAGGTGACGTGGCCACGGCAATTATAGAATTGTGGCAGAAAACAAGAGAAGAAAACAAATGTATTACAGGACTGGATTTTCACACAAAACTTGGATCTACTAATGTACCTTATGAACTGACTGTAGTTGTTATATTCACTCCCGTCCTTTCAGGTGAAGATATTTTAGTACGCATGGCTGCAGATTAAAAGGATAATATCAACCTATTTTTGTTCGGTTTTTACATCCTCTGTTTTCTTTTCCCCCTCTTCTTTTTTCTCTTCTGGTTTTACTGCCTGTTGTTGTTTGTATAATATCTCCCCTATCTTCTGCGCCGCCACGGATAATTCCTCGGTGGCTTTTTTAATTGTGGCTACATCCTCGCTTTTCTTGGCATCATTAAGCGCCGCGATATTGTCTTCAATATTTTTACGTTCCTCGGTGCTTATTTTGTCGCCTGCGTCTTTAAGCGCCTTCTCGGTTGAATAAACCAAAGTCTCGGCCAGATTGCGGGCTTCAACTGATTCCTTTTTCTTGGCATCTTCAACGGCAAATTTTTCTGCCTCGGTCGTCATTCTCTTTTTCTCGTCATCCGTCAGGCCGGATGAACCTTCTATTCTGATAGATTGTTCTTTACCGGTGCCCTTGTCTTTGGCTTTGACGTTCAGGATTCCATTAGCATCTATATCAAAAGTTACTTCAACTTGCGGCACGCCTCGTGGAGAAGGCGGAATGCCATCCAGGATAAATTTACCCAGCGTTTTGTTATCTGCTGACATAGCCCGCTCTCCTTGCAGGACATGTATCTCAACCGATGGCTGATTGTCGGCGGCAGTTGAAAAAGTCTGCGACTTTGCCGTCGGTACTGTAGTATTTTTCTCTATCATCTTGGTCATAACTCCGCCAAGTGTTTCAATACCGAGGGAAAGTGGTGTCACATCAAGCAGTAAGACGTCGCGTATTTCTCCTTGCATAATGCCGCCTTGTATGGCCGCACCCACTGCCACAACCTCGTCAGGATTGATATCTTTATGCGGTTCTTTGCCGAATAGTTTCTTGACTGCTTCAATGATAGCCGGCATGCGCGTCTGGCCGCCGACAAGCACTATCTCGTTGATATCCGTCATCTTCAAACCGGCGTCTTCAACGGTTTTTCGGGTTAGTTCAATTGATTTATCAATGTAATCTTTGACCAGATCCTCCAACTTGGCCCGAGTAAATATCTTAGAGAAATGCTTCGGTCCGGACGCATCAGCTGTCAAAAACGGGATATTGATCTCTGTCTGGGTGGTGCTGGACAATTCATGCTTGGCCTTCTCTGCCGCATCTTTGAGACGCTGGACGGCAAGCTGATCTTTGCTTACATCAACGCCCTGCTCTTTTTTGAACTCGTCAACTAGATACTGGATGATGCGCTGGTCAATGTCATCGCCGCCCAAGTGAGTATCGCCACCGGTGCCTTTGACCTCGATCGTATCTTCCGAAACTTCAAGCACAGAAACGTCAAAAGTACCGCCGCCGAAATCATAGACCACTATTTTCTCGTCTTTCTTTTTGTTAAAACCATAAGCCAGCGCCGCCGCTGTCGGCTCGTTGATGACACGCTTGACGTTGAGCCCCGCTATCTCACCGGCATCTTTAGTCGCCTTGCGCTGTGAGTCGTCAAAGTAGGCCGGCACGGTGATGATGGCATCCGTGATTTTCTCACCCAATTTATCCTCGGCATCGGCCTTGAGCTTCTGTAAAACCATCGCCGAAATCTCCGCCGGCTTGTACCATTTATCGCCCATCTTTACTTCCACATCGCCGTTTGAACCCTCCTTGATCTCATAAGGCAAGAGTTTCTTGTCACGCTGGACTTCTTCATCCGAAAACCTGCGCCCAATTAGCCGCTTGACCGAATAGATAGTGTTCGCCGGATTGGTTACAGCCTGGCGTTTGGCGGTAACACCGACGTAACGCTCGCCGTTCTTACCCATCGCCACGATCGAAGGCGTGGTCCTCATGCCTTCTTTGTTTTCCAAAACCCTCGGCTGGCCGATCTCAACAATCGCCATCGCCGAATTAGTTGTACCCAGATCGATTCCCAGAACCTTGCTCATGTTTTTATAAAGCGTAGTCACAATGTTCTATGGGGCCGCTGGGGTTGACGCCAGCATGGTTTTGTCATAGGTCGATTAGTATATCGCACCTTGACAAATGGCGGCAATCACAACGGATGAAAAAATCTCGCTGGAATTTTTGAAGTCCCCAGAGGACATTGTGACGAAGCTATTTAATTATTTTAACCCTTGACGGCCTGATGACCCGGCCGTACATAGTATAACCGGCCCTGATTTCTTCTAATTTACTTGCCCCGTTATCGCCTTCAGGCGATTTTACGGGGTCGCCTCCTATAGCAACCGCCTCGTGCAATTCCGGATTGAACGGCCCATCAGTTTGAATCCTCTCTACGCCATATTTTTTCAATAAATCCTGGAATTTTTTCAATACTTGATCTAGGCCGCTGTTTTTGACTTCATCGGCCGCCAGATACAAGTCATCCAAGACCTCAACTAGTTCCAAGATTAAGCTTTCATTGCCAAATTTAACAAACTCCATCATCCTCTTGGCCTCATCTTTTTTGTAATTAATAAAATCTGCTCGCTCACGCTTCCAATTATTCAAATACTCTTCTGACTGTTTCTTGGATTTTTCAAGTTCCGTTTCTGTTTTCGGTTCCGTATTTTTTAAATTTTGATCGTCCATAATATTTTTTGGATTTAATCCTATGCCCTTAGTACTAATAATGCCCCTTATTCTCAAGATGGATAAGAGCCATCACAACCGCTAGCCTATTGTACTCTTTGCGGTTCATCTTCCCATGGGTGAATATCCAGATGCCACCTTCAGCTGCTCCAATTTTATCATGATCCGTAAATCCGGCCTCTCGAAGTGCTTGGCTACCGTCAAGACCCTTATTAACAATGAGTTCCGCAACTGATTTAGGCCATTCGAATCCAGGCGACAAGCCGAGGTGAAATTGCGTACCATCGTAGATGGCACATACCGCAACCTCCATATAACCACTCTTAGTCTCCGGGACTTCTATGAGCCCGCTCTCGATCCCAAAACTATACTCACAATCATGGAACGCTTGCCGCGCCCTATCTATAGCACCTTTCACCACAAGACCTATCGTAATAGGATGACCGAACTTTTCTGTTGTAACCTTAACAGGAAAAATCTTTGCATTCTTTAGAACGGTACTCCCCTGAAGCGCCTCCGTAACTGCCTGTACTTTCGTCTGATTTTTTGAGCCAACATTTACCTTCATATTATTACTTTATTTGGCATTTCTTATACCTCCTTGCTAAGCTTATTTAGTTCTTCAGTTGCACATTTAATCAAGCCGATGTTTTTGGCATAATCCATTCTGGTTGGGCCAACTAAAGTGATGGAGCCGGTGTGATTATGCGGTAAATCGTATTTGGCAAACATGATTGTCTCATCACGGATATCTTTGACCTGGTTCTCTCGACCAATAAAAACTCCAATTTCACCAAAAAAATCTTTTTCTATCTGCTCAAATAGTCCTTCGAATTCTTCAAAAAAACTCGCCAGTCTGAAGGCCCGGCCGAATTCCCTGAATTCCGGCAGTTCAAAAAGATTAGCCAGACCGATCTTGTAAAAATCATCCTCCTCAACAATACCGGTTATAACCAGATTGTCCGAAAGATCAGAAAGCGTCTGGGCAATGGCTCGGTTGATATCACGCGGATCACTGCCGGCTGTGCGGATGGTTTTTCTAATTTTTTCCTGTTGCCTGCGATCGGGGTTCATGTCACTACCGCTGACGCAGTTATCCACAAAAAACCTATAAGCCCTATCTGTCGGCACTCGCCCGCTTGAAGTATGTAAATGAGCAAGATAACCCAGTCCTTCAAGCTCATTCATCTCGGCTCTGATAGTCGCCGAACTCAAGCTGAAAGAGCCTGATTCTTCAAGCAATTTTGAACTTATCGGTTCCGCAGTTTTGATAAATTCCTCAATTATGGAAGCCAGTAACGCCTCCTGCCTTGTACTTATCATATATCCATTATACCCATTGGCACTCTAGAGTCAAGAGTGCTAATCAGCAAAATAAAACCGGACAAGGTCCGGCCGGTTATGATTGATTATCCTCGTTTGGATTTAATATATTTAAATATTCTTATCGCCGGTATAAAAACTATAAAAAGTACGGCCACAAAAGAAATACCTTTAAATATTAGAATCGCCCAATGAGGCGGAGGGTTGAGAGGTTGAACATTAGACGATTCAGGCCACAACAACAAGCATATTAAAAAACAGACTATCCACCTCATTACAGGAATGAGAAAAATTTCAAAAATAGCCCGAAATAGATTACTTGACGTTTCATACAGTTGATTTCTCTCTCCTATGGCCGCATCAACGTAAGTTATAAGTTTTTTTCTGGGAACTCTGGTTTCTTTTATCACCAGCGCTATATTCACAGCTAGATATATGGTCAATACAACTAAGTAGGAAATCGTTTTGCTTGCCATTTTGTCCCCTTGTTAAAGTCCTAGAAATTTTCTACAGTATATACTTTCCCGGACAAATATAGCAAGCAGGAATGACTATGCTATAATCTAAGCAGTGACTAAACCCTTATCTAAGCTCAAGAAATTCTGGCATGAGTTGGGTCCGGGATTGATTACCGGCGCGGCCGATGATGATCCGGCAGGAATTACCACCTACTCCGTGGCTGGCGCTAAGTTCGGTTTGGGTACGCTTTGGACAGTACTGCTGACACTGCCCTTCATGGTCGTGATCCAGCGAATGGCCGGCAGAATAGGTCTTATCTCTGGCCGCGGGCTATCCGGTAATATGAAAAGATACTATCCCCGCTGGATTCTTATCCTGACTGCCTTGGCAATAATTATTTCCAATATAATTAATATCGGCGCTGATATTTCAGGCATAGCAACCGCCTCCAATCTGCTGATGCCCAAAATACCCTCTATACTTTTTTCCGCACTGGTATCGGGCATTATCATAGTTCTGCTGATTTTCCTTAGCTATCGACGCCTGGCTAAATACCTGAAGTGGATCGCCATGGTTCTATTTTCTTACATACTGGCGGCTTTTTTGGTAAAAAATGACTGGCTCCAAGTATTCTACAGGCTTTTTGTGCCCAAATTCACGTTCAGCCGCGATTATCTTTTTATACTGACGGCCATTTTCGGCACAACGATTTCGCCTTATCTCTTTTTCTGGCAAGCTTCTGAAGAAGTTGAG
>JBGQJN010000007.1:0-29528 GCA_041499075.1 Minisyncoccia bacterium
AGCAATGGTGTCGATCAGACCCCAAAACCTTCAATTGTCAATACAATCCAAGGCAATTCAATTGTTTCACGTGGAACAATTTTGACTGATATCATCGGTGAATTTACAGATAGGGGTGCTCAGATCTCAACATATACCGTACAAGAGGGCGATACCCTCTCTTTTATTGCTTCTGACTATGGTGTCAGCGTGGATACAATAATATGGGCAAATAACCTCAAAAGCCCAGATGATATCAAGCCAGGTGTCGATCTAGAGATTCCGCCGGTTACAGGAGTGATTCATAAGGTTAAAGATGGCGATAGTGTTGCCTCAATTGCTAAGAAATATGGAATCGATCAAGATAAAATCCTGAGTTTCAATAATCTGGCGGCGAGCACCAGTCTTCAGGTTGACGAAGAGATAATAGTTCCTGGTGGAAAAATTGAAAACCAAGTATCCAATGGATCAAGTAAAGTCAGTGGCACTGCTACAATCGGTACGGCTAAAAGATTTGCTTCCCTACCCAATCTTGTCGGTTATTTTATCTGGCCGGCAACAGGTTATGATTGGGGCATAGTCCACGGTAGAAATGGCGTTGACCTTGCCAATTCATGCGGCACGCCCGTCCATGCTGCTGCCGACGGCACTATCACAACGGCTAAGACAAGCGGTTATAACGGAGGGTTTGGTAGGTACATAAAGATTTCACATGCCAATGGAACAGAAACCCTATACGCACACGCCTCCCAGCTTTTGGTTGAAGTAGGCCAGTATGTAACCCAGGGCCAGGAGATAGCACTTATGGGATCGACCGGTCATTCAACCGGTTGCCACGTGCATTTTGAGGTCCACGGAGCTAAGAATCCTCTGGCTAAATACTAATTTGTTTCACGTGAAACATTTGCTTTGCCACCCATTCTTGAAATCAACATTCCGACTTTGACAAATTCCACTCGCCATTATGCCTTCTATCAATTAATGAGAGAGTCGTTTTCGGAACGGATTCGGTAGGCGATGGCTTCGGCGATGTGGTTGGCTTGGATAATAGGGGATTCGGCCAGGTCGGCGATGGTGCGGGCTATTTTGAGGATCTTATGATAACCGCGGCCGGAGAGATTCTGGCTGATGACGGCGTTTTTGATAAGATTTTCAGCTTCAGGCGAGCTCTGGCAATATTTTTTAATCTCTCTTGGTCCCATCTCACTGTTATTTTGTAAGGCAGTATTAGTGAATCTTTTTTGTTGCGTTGTTCTTGCTTTTGCGACAATTTGGCGGATCTCCATGCTAGTTTGACTTGGTTTGTCACTGGTCAGATTGGCATATGTTTCACGTGGAACATTTATCTGGATATCGATCCTATCAAGCACTGGCCCGGATAATTTGCGCTGGTACCTATAAACGGTATTAGCCGAACAAATACAGGCCTTGATGTCATCACCGTAGTTGCCGCAAGGGCAGGGATTCATAGCAGTAACAAGCATGAAACGAGAGGGGAATTTGGCAGAGCCCGAGGCACGGGATACAATCACCTCGCCACTTTCCATTGGTTGCCGCAAGGCCTCTATCACATTACGCGGGAATTCAGGAAACTCATCCAGGAACAAAACTCCGCGATGGGCTAGCGAGATTTCCCCAGGCTTAGGCCAAGTGCCTCCGCCGATTACAGCTACCGCCGAAGTAGTATGGTGAGGATTGCGGAATGGACGTTGAGTTATTATTGGCCTACCGTTAACCAGACCGCAAATACTGTATATCTTTGTTACTTCCAGAGCTTCTTCTTGGTTCATCTGCGGTAGAATTCCGGATAATGCTCTGGCTAGAAGAGTTTTGCCTGAACCTGGCGGGCCATGCATAAGTAAATTATGACCGCCTGCAGCAGCGATTAGAAGGGCTCTCTTGGCATTTTCCTGGCCCTTAACGTGGGATATGTCAAAATCATCTGTAAAATCTTTCCTAGAGCCCTCCAGAAGGCAATAATCGTAATCTAAATGTTCGGCGGGGGAGATGACTATCTTGTTCTCCAAATACTTTACCAGTTCTGCTAGATTCTTTATGCCAATTACATCAATACCGGGAATTACTGAAGCTTCTTTGACGTTATCATTTGGTAAGACCAATTCCTTGAAACCTTCTTTTTGAGCCATCAAGGCAACTGGCAAAACTCCGGTAACCCGCCGCAAAGAACCATCAAGTGAGAGCTCGCCTAAGAAAAGCCTTTTTTTATTATCTAATTTAAGCTGTCTTGTCGTCAGAAGATAGCCCAAAGCAATTGGTAGGTCATAAGCCGGACCCTCCTTTTTTATGTCAGCCGGCGCAAGATTGACGATTATCCTCTGATTTTTCTTATTGGGCGCAATAAAACCGCTGTTTTTAATAGCGGAACCTATGCGATCTTTGGATTCTTCAACAGATTTATCAGGCAGGCCGACAATGTTTAGTGAATGTAGGCCTGGAGTTGAATCAACTTCGACTTCAATCGGAAAAGCCTCAAGTCCGATTACGGCGCCTGAAAAAACACGAACGGAAGGCATAGCTATACCAAATTAGTAGCCCCCCGATTACTAATTATTATTTATTAACTAAATCAGTTTTACTTTTTTGGTGCAATTGACACAAAATCTAGCGGCCGGCATTACCTTGAGTCGCCTAGAGTCAATAGGCAAAGAACACCTATCGCAAATGCCATAACTGCCGCCATCGATTTTCTTCAGTGTTTCATTTATTTCTTTTAAACGTAATTCAAGATTTTGTTCAACGGCTCTATCTTCTTCAAAGTCAGTTACGCTGTGGGCTTTTTCATCCAGGGTGTCTGATTGATCAGACTTGTGAAAATGCGATTGATAGTCATCTTCGATCGCCGGATTTTTAGTTGTAAAATCCTTTAACTCAGATTCTATCTGAGTTTTTTCTTGTAATAAAAACTTCTTAAGTTTTTCTAATTCTATGAGATCCATGTATTATTGTGACTGTAAACATAAGACTTTAGTAAGAATAATCATAACATTTTACCTGGGGGATTTGCAAGTAAGATAAAACGGGCATTGAATAAGCCCTATACAACAAGTTGCTTAGGAGCTCAATGCCCGTCATCGGTCATGAGACCGGTAAAATTGCCAGATGCTCCATCACTTGCGGAACGCCCAGCTGAAGGATCTGCTCTAATTATATCAGGACTTGCAATGATGACAAGTATTAACTGTGGATAACCTGACATCATTGTCATCATTGATAATCAGCGTTAAAAATAAGGAAATACTAATGATTTGTTAATGAATGATGTCAGCAATGATGACAGGATGTCCACAATGATGACAATGATGTCAGGAATGATGTCACTAACCAGATGTCATTCCTGACGTGCCCAACATAAAAAGCCCCAAAGGGCTTTTTATGTTGGGCTAATTATGGTTAGCGAGTTACAGAAACCGGCGTATTTATTTCTGCATCAGGTGCAGAAATCGTAATTCTCCCACCGTTTGCAATAGTTTCAACGGTCAAACGATAATGAGTGTCTGCGCCAGCTGGAGCTTTTGGATCAAGTGGTACAGCTGACATATAAGTCGGAGCTATGCAGCCTAATCCTATAGTGCCTGGATTACCGGATACCGTAGCGCTGGTATCATTAAGGATGAGAAATATTTGTTGGCTTGCAGTGGCATCTGGAATTGTTGGACAGGTACCCCCACTAAAAATACCCTTATTATCAGCCATCCTCTGACCGATGGCATTCAAGATAGAATTTACATTGCTGACTCTTTGTGTATCACGAGCCTGCGCGAACTGTCTGGCCGGATTGATAGCAATTAAGACGATAGTCGCCAAAATAGCTATGATCCCGATGACCACTAGGATTTCGATGAGAGTGAATCCACTCTGCTTGGTTTTTTTATTTTTTATCATATTTATTGAAGTTATTTTGTAATTTAAATCGACCTATAGGCAAAGCCTATCTCGCTAGAACCTTATCAAGTAAAGTGCCAGTGAGGCAAGCTCTATTTAGTATTATACAACACTATCAAATTAATTGCAAGGGCCTGTATCCAAAGCGCATTCTTTCCAAGAGACAACGCTAAGGTCGCTGGAATTGACCACAATTTCAAGGTTAGTTGTCGCTTTTTGGAAAATAGCTTTGGTTTTGACGGTTGTTTGTCCCGCTACGGGTGTATTGGCTTGTACCGTTAGAATATTGCAAGTATCAACACCTATATTAACCGGTCCGGTATAATTGAGATTGTTGGCCAAATTCAGCAATGCGGTATCAACACAAGCTTCGGCCAGACTAACACTTCTTTCTTTATATTCAGAATCAAGAATATTAAACCTTCCCAAAAATCCGGTCAAGTTTAAGGCAACGACAATAGTCAGTAGAAGTAGTGAAATTATTATAGCGGATATTAGCGCTATGAAACCCTCTTCTTTTTTTTGAAAATTATTCATGGCGGATGTATTTGGTAATACTAAATGTCTCGCTTAATTTGCTATTAACGGTCGTTGCGGTGAAGGTTGCCTGTATGCCGTCCTTTCCACCTGTGGTGACTTTGGTAAACAATAGATTAGAAATCTTGATTCTAGAATTGTTTAGGATAACGGCAGTATTGCCGGCTTTTTTGATCTTGATATCTGTGCCAACCAACGTGAAAACAATCGGATTTTGTGAGAAATCTTTCTTATTTACAGAAAGACTACCCCCCGATGAGTTAATCACATCCAAGCCGGTTAACGCCCAATCCATCTTGCGCAGGATAAAATTGGCATCCTGCTCAAGGATGGTTTTAGCGGAGGTGCGATCGGTGCCCTCAATCACACCGTAAGCTCCGACGAGCCCGCCGCCGATAACGATGGTAAAAAGCGCGATATAGACAAGTGTTTCAATGAGGGTAAAGCCGGAATTATTTTTTTTGGTATTGGTATTTTTGGTATTGGTATTATTAGTAGCTTTCATTAATTTACAGTTAAACTAAATGTCGTCGAATGGGCCGGCGAAGTGCCATTGATTGTAATTGTGTTTTTTTTCTTTTGGGCGTTAGACGCAGCGATAAAGGTGAAAACAACACTGCACGTTCCGCTGCCAGGCGTACAGGAGCCGGACACGGGGCTGGTTGTTACCGTTACGCCATTTTGCATGCCGGACGCAGTAAGCGTTACCGCTTGAGCTGTACCGGCGATTTTAGTCACCGTGATGCCATTGTTAACGGAGGCACCGCGGTTAACGGAAATGTTTGCTGAAGTCGGAGCTAAACTGTAATCAAATGGCTGATTGACTACAAGGTTGAATACGGTTGTCACTGTTCCGGCCGGATTTTTAACGGTAATTGGATAACTGCCGACTGGGGTTGTCGGGAAGGTGGTGACAATAGTCAGCGTACTTGAACAGGTTGCGGTGCAGGGATTATTTGTCCAAGATGCAGTTGCGCCCGCAGGCAAACCGGAAACACTCAAGGTTTCACCGGGAGGGAAACCCGAAACTAGCGTGCGAGTAATTGTATTACTTCCGGTTGATCCTTGAATAACTGAAATATCATTGCTGTTTCTGAGAGTATAGGCGCCTTTTGGTCCGACAATCGAAATAAATCCTTTATTGTTGGAGGGCAGAGATCCTACATAAATATAATTACCTTTGCATCCAATTGCCGTACCACTGCCGCCGGGTAAATCCAATGGAGAAGCATATTGCGATATGCTGCCCGAGGTGTTCCAGATTTGGAATTGAGAGTTTGTTATCAAAAAAGCCAGGTTTTCTCGAATTATCAAACCGTTTATGCTCGTGCCGTTGCCAGATCCAAGGTCTTTCGATTTGATAAGACTAGCGCTTGGCGAATTGAGCATATAAAATTCAGTAGTTCCATACGTTCTACCTAAATAAATGGTATTGTCTTTGATGTACACACTTTCCCCATGATCCGATCCAATTCCGTCGGTAGTGTCTGGTAGCGGACCGGGTGGTGTGTAACCAGTCAATCTCGTTGGGCCAAGTGGATTACTAATATCAAGTATGGTCAGGTTTTCTACATTGGGCGAGGCAATGTAGGCATAGTAGTCTTTCACATAGATCGCATTTACTCCATTGTGAACGGGGTAATTACCTTTGAGGATCGGGTTAGTCGGGCTGGCTGGTAAGCCACCACCACCGACATCAATTATATAAAACTCTGATCCGCTACCGCTCGCTTTTGCCAGGCCAAGATAGATATATCCTTTGTTGTAAAAAATACTTGTACCGTAAGCCAACTTGCCGCCACTTGTAGTTGCAGGAATCTTTACATTTACCAGGGGCTTTGCGAGGTCATTTAGGTCTACGATCTGCAGTTGCGCACAATTTGTGCCTACGCTACAGGCGGCTGAAGAATCTGTATATGCATTGGCAAGATATGCATAATGGCCAAAAACAGCTATAGCGTTCAATCCTTCTCTGACCGTAGGAGCGTTGTCAATTCCAAACAAAAACTGTGGTTTTTTGCTTGGGTCCGAAATGTCAAAACCAAATAGTGTACCAAGATTATTACCCTGTGTATTATTTACGGTGACGTATAGTTTGCCAGCGAACACTTGAACACTCGTGATCGGGAAACCGCTTGAAGAATCTTGGGGAACCAGCAAATCTTTTCCAAATTCATACGAAACCATTCCTGGTTGTGTCCAGTCTCCGCTCAAGGTGGGACTACAACCCCCCAGTGCGGACTGAGGATCGGTAACGATAGTACTCAAAGAAACTTTCTGGGGGCGAAGTATACTAACGGAGTAGGTAACATCGGTTATTACCTGTTTGCAATTAGTATCCGGAATAGGGCAATCGGTAACTGTAATTTTTCGATTGTAATAGGAGTCAACTAGCCCAGGACATTGCGTTGCTGAACTATCATCGCAGTAAACCCCGAGGTTAATTGTACTAAAATTTGTTTTGGCCGTAGCACGCATTATTTCAAGTTGAGTTTGGGCTTTGGCGATAGCCTCGCTATTAGTTTGTGAATCAACCGAGACGGATTGATTACCAAAGGCAACCAAAATAACCGATGTCAGTGCAAGGGTAAGAATCGCAAAAGCGATGAGTATCTCAAGGGTACTAAATCCTCGCTGGTATTTAGTTTTACCAATCAATCCGTCCTTCATTATTAATGTTGATACTTGCGCTGGCTTTACCGGAACTGCTGATTGTGACAGTTAACGGACAAGCGCTGCAAGTGCCGTCAAGCTGATTGAAAATAATCGGTGTCGGCCAAGTGACCTTAGCCGCATTAGCTTTGGGGAAGGTGGCCCCGCCAGTACAAGTACTTCCTTCTGAGATCATGTAATTCGATCCGATCAGGCATGCTCCGTGCTGAGTTTGATCGATGTTAGCCATAGCCTGACTTCTTGCTCTTTGGATAATGCCAACTACTAGATTTTCTTCATAATTTAGGCTATAGCTTCGGTAAAAATCCATACTGATAAAAAGGCCAAGGCTAGCCAGTACAAGAAGAATGCCTACGGAAATAATAATCTCTATTATTGTAAAACCCGATGAGTTATCTCGGGGTGATGTTTTGGGTGATTTCATAAATAGGCGTGATTATTGAAACGGCGATAAAGCCGACAATTATGCCCATGAAGACCATTAGGGCTGGCTCAAGGATAGTAGACAGGTTCTTGGTTAATTCTTCAACCTCGGCTTCGTACATTTCAGAAAGATAGGTCAGAGTCTCATCCAACTTGCCGGTCGCTTCGCCGATAGAGAGCAGTTCAGTCAAAACATGCGGAAAGAGCTTGGGATGTTTTTCCATATAAGTGGTAATTTTTTCTCCGGTCGTAACATTTTGTGCAATTTTTTCAAGCTCCCTTCTATAAACTAAGTTAGAGGTAGTCTCGGCACTGATTGAGAAAGCCCGCACGATCCTGACGTCGCTTTTAAGTAAAAGGCCCAGAGTACGACAAAAATTTGCCATATGATAATTTTGGGAAATTGAGCCGGTAAGCGGCAGTTTTAGTATTATTTCATGGATTAAGAGTTTAAATTTGCTATTTCTCATCAAGAAAATCAAAAAAACTAAAAGGCCAATAAGGGCGCTGACAAGATAGATTCCATACATACTCAAAAAATGCCCCGCCCATATCAGAATTCTGGTAGTGATCGGAAGGTGGACATTCAAGCTGGCAAATACTGGCAAGATTTTCGGGAAAATATAGATTATCAGTAGGCCGGAGATGCCAAGAGTTGCTGATATAATAAAAATGGGGTAAATCATGGCGCTCAAGACCTTACTGCGGAGGTTCTGTTTCTTTTTTAATTCATCGGCCAGGTAAGTAAGGTTCTCATCCAGCGTACCGCTTTCTTCGCCGATTTTTATTATATTAATCGCAAATTGATCAAAATTATCCTCAAATTTAGCCAGGCTGGTAGATAAAAATTGTCCGTTAGAAACATCGGCAATAACCTGATCCAAAACTTTGGACCTTGCGCCGGAGGCTTGCCGGCGCATAATGCGCAAACTCTCAAGAATAGGCACGCCCGCCTTAATCAAAAAAGACAGCCGTTTGGCAAATAGTGTCTTCTCTTTTATTGATAATCTGGTAAAAATTGAGCTCATATTTATTCGTGAATTACTCTTAATACTTCCTCAATGGTGGTTATACCCGCCTTGGCCTTATGGAAGCCGTCTTCAATCATAGTTGTCATACCACCATTGGCTGAAGCGATCAATTTTATTTCATCAGCTGATGCCTTTCTCAAAAATGCCTCCCTAATCAAATTATCAACAGGCAAAACTTCATATATGCCGATTCTGCCTTGGTACCCGCTATCGTTGCACTTCTCGCAACCCTTGCCGTGATAAAAAATAGCATCATCGAGTATCGCGCGGGGGATTGCTCGGACAAGACTTCCCCTCTCTCCTTTGGAAAGGACCTTTTTTGTCTTACAATCCGAACATATTTTACGGACCAACCTCTGGCCCAATACGAGATTGACGGTGGAGGCAATGAGATACGGCTCAATGCCCATGTCCAAAAGGCGTGGCAGAGTGGTGGCAGCATCGTTGGTGTGCAGGGTAGATAAAAGCAGATGTCCGGTTAAGGATGTATTAACAGATATTGAAGCCGTTTCGGAATCTCGAATTTCACCAACCATGATTATATCTGGGTCCTGTCTTAATATAGAGCGCAAACCATTGGCAAAACTTAATCCGGTTCGCGGATTAACCTGTATTTGATCTATACCCTCAACCGCATACTCTATCGGGTCCTCAATTGTAATAATCGAAACTTCATGTGTATTCAGCATCTTCAGAAGTGCATAAAGACTGGTGGTTTTACCTGAGCCGGTCGGACCGGTAGCGAGAATCATGCCATGCTTTCTTTTAATGGCGGCTAATATTTTTTCCTGGTCAGATTCGCTGAAGCCAAGTTTTTCAAGAGTAAAATTTTCCGCTTTGTCAGATAGAAGACGCAAAACCGCGTTTTCTCCGTGATAAGTCGGTGCGACTGAAACCCGGATATCTATCGGACCCGAGTCTTCAAAATTAATCCTGAATCTGCCATCTTGTGCGGTCTGATGCTCATCGGTGCGCAAGCCGGCCAGGACTTTGATGCGGCTTATGATTTCAGACTTGATCTTCTTGGGGAGGTCAAATGCATCCTGTAAAACGCCGTCAACACGTAGTCTTACCCTGACCCCATTTTCAACTGGATCTATGTGGATGTCGGAAGACCTGGACTCGTGTGCGTACTCAATTAGATGGTCAACCAGATTTATCAAAGACAAATCAGCACCGCGTTGGAGGTCATCTTCAATTTTGTTTCTGGTTGTCATATGGTTTATCCGGTAGGCTAACACTAGCTGGCTTTGTATGTAAAGCCTGCTAGTCTAATGAGCGATAGCCGATAATTAGTAAGAATAACATATAACTAACTATTTGTAAAGGGTCTTGTTGGGAATAGCACTTTGGAACATAAAATACTGGTTAGCCCTGCTTTGGCGGGGCTAGCCGGTATTTATTGATAAATGTCCCCCCGAGAGGAATCGAACCTCTATCACGAGATCCGCAATCTCGCGTTCTATCCGTTGAACTACGAGGGGCATCAAAATCGCATCATTTTGCTGATATTTTTTTATTGATCTTAGCAGTTTTTGACGATAATTGAAAGGGTGATCGGAAACAGTTTGTGGAAGATAAAACTAAGTTGAAAGCATACGAACCAAACTTTTACCGGTCATTTCCGGCGGCTGTTTGATATCCATCAGTTCAAGAATGGTTAGTGCGACATCACCAAGTATGCCGGCTACATCATTGGTTTCTTGGCCGATTCTCTCCGGAGTTTTCTCGGCCTGATATTTTTTATTTATCAGAAAAAACGGTACCGGACTATCATCGTGGCGAGTTTCAATCTCACCGCTAGCACGGTAAAGTAATGATTCGGCATTGCCATGATCTGCGGTCACAAGCAACACGCCGTCTTTTTCCAGAATTTTATTAAGAATAATTCCCAGGGCGTTATCAATGGCCTCAACTCCCTTGATGGTTGCCTCAAAATTGCCGGTATGAGCGAGGATATCGGCGTTGGCCAAATTAAGAACGATAAAATCGTGCAGATTTTTGTCTATCTCTTCAATTACGCGCTGGGCAATTTCCAGGCTTCTCATTTCCGGTTTCTCTTCATGGTTTTTCATTGACTCAATAAAAATATCAATCTCGCTGGGATAAGGCTGGTTGCGCAGGCCGTTAAAAAAGTAGGTTATGTGGGCATACTTCTCAGTTTCAGCAATGTGGAGCTGGTGCTTGCCGCTAGACTCAAGAACTTCAGCCAAGCCATTTACGATTGTCGGCGGCATGAAGGCGATATTAACTGCCAGTGTATCGGCTTGTGGCTCGAGGTATTGCGTCATAGTGCAGATATAGAGATTTTTCAAGCTGACCGGTGGAAAATACGAAAAATTTGTCTCAACAAAAGGCCTAGTAATCTGCCGCATACTGTCTTCACGGAAGTTGAAAAATAACAAAGCATCATTGTCGGCTATACCACGGAATCCCGAATCGCTGGCGACTATCGCGGTCATAGTAGAGTCGTTCAGGCCTCGGCTGTAGCCGGCCTTGATTGAGGCGATGATATCATTGCTTATTTCGCCCTGCCCTTGAGCCAGAAGCTCATAAGCCTTGCGCGTCAAGTCCCAATTGTTGTCTCGGTCCATTGCTAAATTACGTCCGATAATACTCGCGATTTTAGTGTAACCCTTAGCTTTAATTTCATTTTGAACTCTGGAGATGAGAGTCGGCGCTTCTTGAAGGCCGGAATCCTTGCCGTCAGAAAAAAGATGAAGATAAGCCTCCATTTGCTTCTCACGGCGAGCAAATTCAATCAGTGCCGGCAGGTGTGAGAAGTCGGCATGCGCCGTGCCCGATGTTAAAAGTCCGATAATATGGATACGCGAGTTATTTTTTTTGGCGTGATCAAAAACACCAGCCAAAGCCGGATTAGTAAAAAAACTATCATTCTGAATGGCGCGATTAATACGTGAAAGGTACTGTTCCACAATCCTGCCGGCGCCGATATTGAGATGGCCGACCTCACTATTGCCGGATTCGCCCCAGGTCATACCGACTGCCAGACCGGATGCTTGCAGAAGGGTCATGGGATACTGTCGGGTGAGTAAATCGATCGTCGGTTTGCGGGCGGCGGCGATAGGATTGCCGACAGTTTTTTTGCTGAAACCCCAGCCGTCAAGGATGGCAAGGATTATAGGTTTTTTAGTTTTTTCAGCCATTAGTTATAATAATAACAGAGACAGAGTTGATTTTGTTGTTGACAAATGTGTCATGGTGCTATAAGATACATAGCGTTGTTCCCCCGTGTAGTTCCCGTGCAGTTCTTTTACAAATACAAACAAATAAATATAAGGAGGCCCTGATGGCAAATGAGCGAGTAAAGCCCGTTAAGCCAATAAATGAAAGATGGCCTATAGATTTTCTTGAAAGACAGCTGGCTATATTGGAAGGAGAACTGGCAGATAAAGAAAGATGGTCGAACAAAGTAAAAGGTAACCTAAAAGGTTCTGCTAGATTGTCCTCAGTCAATACGGACGATCTTTCCATTGAAAACACACTAAGCTATGCGTCTACTGGATTTGCAACTTTGTTAAATGCCGAACTGGCAAAAGTGAAGTTGGCAATCGGAAAGATTCAAAGAGACTTAGTATCTAAAAAAGGCCCACATTATTATGGACGATGCAATGCCTGTGAATATTTGATACCATCTACCCGATTGGGTGTAGTTGCGTGGGCAACTTTTTGTATAAATTGTCAGAAAAGTTTAGAAAGACCGGCCATGGCACAAGGAAAATCTGGTATTTCCTATTCTGCCCGCCGCACAGCATCCCACCTGACCCAGCGGCAAACATTGTAAAATAGAATTACCAGTCAACCGACTCAACAGAGCCGGTTTTCTATTTTTTCTTGGCAAGTTTTGTGCTAAAGTCTGGTTTATGAATTTTAGGCACAATATTCTGGCGACATTGGCATACTATGATATTCTTGATCAACCTTTGAAATTGGAAGAAATTTCAAGCCGTCTGATAAGTTTTCGTCATTTATTTACTATTGAAGCTGAAACCTTGGATTATGATCTGGAAGATGTACATCGGGAGCTAGAGCGTCTGACTATTGCTGGGCCGATAGACTTTTGTGAAGGATACTACTTTTTGTTTGGCCGGGAGTATTTGGTGCCATTGAGACTAAAACGAGAGAAAATTGCTAAAAACAAATGGCGGATAACAAAAAAAGCTATCTCATGGCTACGGCTCGTACCTTATCTTAGAGCTATCTTTGCTTCTGGTTCACTAGCGATTAATAATACCGATGAATTAAGCGATTTAGACGTGCTGATTGTAGTTAAACACGGACGAATCTGGTTAGCACGCTTCTTTATTGTCATAATGCTCGAACTTTTACATGTCAGACGGCGCGGTCATGACAAAATTGCTCCCGACAAGATCTGTCCTAACCACTATATAACCGATGAGTCGCTAGCCATAGCGTTTCAGAGTATCTATAATGCCCAAACTTACAGTAATCTAGTTCCCATTTATGTTCGTGACGAAACCCTGACGGAGAAATTTAAAAAAGAAAACAGTTGGGTTTTAGATTACGTTGAAAATTGGGCTACGAATCCGGGAAACGAGAGAAATACACAAAGTGCTGGTTTCAAGGAAGCCATAGCAAAAATCGTAGAAAAATTTTTAGACTTAACGCTAGGCTTTTACTTGGAAGGGCTTGCCAGGGTCTACCAGACTAAACGGATAGTTCATAATCAGCCAGCAGGTCCTACTGGCGGGCATATTGTTTTCAATGACCAGCAACTGGCTTTTCATCCAAGCTCAATTGAGGACGGCATAATCCAAGCCTATAATCTACGTCTGATGCGTCTTGGTATTAGCCAGCTTGCACGCGAGAGTAAATCCCCAGGACCGGCGGTAGTAATTTATTGATACCCCTTGATGGGGCTTTTGTTTTTTGTAAATATACCAAGAATATCTTATTAGTTTTACCAATCTGATAGATAATAGAGGAGGAAAATATGTGGACCTTAAAAATTTTTATATTCACTTTATTAACGGCTGGCTGCCTTAAAGCTCAAGTTGATTTTGAGACAGTAAGAGAAATAACAAGCAGAACTAAGGCACCTGATTACATCAAGTGGCCAAAGTTTAATACATCTCAAATCTCGGTACCAAAAGAAATGCTGATCGAAGGAGTAGCAAAGTTAAAAGCCGAAACCTACGTTCTGAACGTTTTTCTACCGGCAGGTTCCAAAGATTCTTGGCTTATCCATAGAGCAATTATTGTCTACAATCCTTGGGGTGGGCCCATGCTTATGATCTACAATCAGTGCTGGGTACAGTCCAGGAAGGGTTGCAGCCAGGATCAGTCGGCATTCTTCGTTGATATCGGGAATGATACCCAAGAATGGAGTATGATCTTTCTCCAAGCTTTCCCAAAACTAACTGAAATCATGAAAAACAACAAAGTATTTTCAAGATACTATTATCAAATAATTGTACTGAACTAACCCTAGCCCTTGACGGGGCTTTTGTTTTTTGTAAATATGTTGGTTAGCACTCTTAGGTCACGGGTGCTAAAAAGCGAATAAACTAGTGCCAAGAGACAAGAGCAAGAATTGCATTGCCCTGGTCTTTCAGCCCCAGTTTTAAGGATATTATGAAGATAAAACCTCTGGGTGATCGAGTATTAATTGAAGCCCTGCATGAGGAAAGAAAGAAGGGCGGTATAATCCTGCCGGAAACAGTTGATAAAGAACGGCCGGAAAAGGGCCGAGTTGTTGCTGTGGGCCAAGGACGGGTAGATGACAATGGCAAGAGGGTGCCAATGAACGTCAAGAAGGGTGACAAGATATTGTTTACGAAATATGGTCCGGACGAGATAAAAGTTGATGGTAAGGAATACCTGATTGCCAAAGAAGAAAACATACTGGCAATCATAGAATAATAACTAAAAATTTTAATTTCATTAAATTATGGCAAAACAAATACAATACAAAGAACAAGCACGCGAATCCCTCAAAAGGGGAGTTGATAAGATTGCCAATGCGGTCAAAGTCACCCTTGGTCCCAAAGGCCGTAATGTTGTACTCGACAAAGGTTTTGGCTCACCAACTATCACCAAAGATGGCGTAACCGTAGCCAAAGAAATTGAACTCAAAGATAAATTTGAAAACATTGGCGCGGAACTAATCAAGGAAGTTGCCTCCAAGACCGGTGATATTGCTGGTGACGGCACGACCACGGCGACTGTGTTGGCTCAAGCAATCGTCGCCGAGGGTTTTAGTGCCGTTAACTCCGGTGCCAACCCGATGGTGTTGAAACACGGCATAGATAAGGCTGTTGAATGGGTAACTAAACAGTTAAAGGCTAATAGCGCAAAAGTAAAAGGTTACGAAAAAATAAAAGAAGTAGCGACAATATCCGCCAATGATCCGGAGCTTGGCAAGCTCGTGGCTGATGTTTTTCAGAAAGTCGGCAAGGACGGTGTTGTTACGGTGGAGGAATCACAGACATCTGACATGACAACCGAATTGGTAGACGGTATGCAATTTGACAGGGGCTACATCTCGCATTACATGGTAACAAATCCGGAAAGAATGGAGGCGGCATTCGAAGACACATCAATCTTGATAACTGACAAAAAAATATCATCAATACACGATATACTCGGCTTGCTTGAGAAGCTGTCTAAGGCCGGCAAGCGCGACCTGGTAATTATTGCCGATGATGTTGACGGTGATGCCCTGGCGACACTTGTGGTTAATAAATTACGCGGCAACTTCAATGCTTTAGCGTTGAAAGCCCCGGGATTTGGCGATCGCAAGAAAGAAATGCTGGAAGATATCGCTATAGTTACCGGCGGCCAAGTCATCTCTGAAGAGAAGGGCGTTAAATTGGAGAGTGTTGATTTAAGTATGCTTGGCCGAGCTCGTCGAGTAGTTTCAAATAAGGACGATACTGTCATTGTCGGTGGCAAAGGTAAGAAACTAGATATTGATAAGCGAATTAGCCAGATCAAAAACCAGATTGCCAAGACTACATCCGAATTTGACAAAGAAAAACTTCAGGAACGTTTAGCTAAACTATCTGGTGGTGTTGCCGTCATAAAAGTTGGTGCCGCTACCGAAACTGAATTGAAAGAAAAGAAATTCAGGATCGAAGATGCCATTGCCGCCACTCGTGCGGCGCTGGAGGATGGTATTGTCGCCGGCGGGGGAATAGCGCTTTTTGAAGCCGCCAAAGAACTCACAGCCAAATCGGCCGGTGTCGCTGAATTCGGCGATGAAGCCAAGGGCGTAGCGATCATTAAAGCAATACTTGAAAAACCGGTCCGCACGATAGCCGAAAACGCCGGTAAGGATTCTAATGAGGTAATACAAAAAGTTATGAAGCTGGAACCGGGTATGGGTTTTGATGCCAGCGTCGGTGAATACGTTGATATGATCAAATCGGGTATTATCGATCCGCTCAAAGTTGTCCGCACGGCGCTGACTAATGCCGCTTCAGTAGCCTCACTCATATTAACTACCGAAGCTATAGTTACTGACCTACCAGAACCCAAAGAAGATAAATCTCCACCGGCAATGCCGGAGTACTAAAATATTGTGCGCTAGGTTGTTGACATGTCCTATTGCGCCAAAAACCGGGTCATGCTACTATTTCCCGTTCGTGTAGGACAGCCGTGGAACCCACGCGTCGTCGTTATTCGAGCTACGGCTCGTTGATGACGCGTGGAAACCTATTTAATTTTTAACTAGCCCCGACGTAAGTCGGGGCTAGTTTTGTTAAAGATCATGTCAAGCTTTGCATTCTTATTAAAATAAGTTACAATCGGTTTATGAACTTAACCTATATTATACTCATAATTATTGTGGTACTTATTCTGTGGCTGGCAAGTTCTTTTAACTCACTTGTGCGCTTGCGCAACCGCGTCAAAGAAGCCTGGTCTGATATTGACATCCAACTTAAGCGCAGACACGACCTGATTCCAAATCTCGTCGAGACTGTTAAGGGTTATGCGGCTCACGAAAAAGACGTTTTTGAAAGTGTTATTAAGGCCCGGTCTGCCGCTATGGGCGCGCAAACCGTAAACGAAAAAGGCCAAGCCGAGAATATGCTTTCCGGCGCGCTTAAGAGTCTATTTGCGCTGGCCGAGGCCTACCCAACCCTTAAAGCTTCTGAAAATTTCAGCAAACTACAGGACGAGCTGACTGATACCGAAGACAAGATCCAAGCCGCCCGTAGATTTTACAATTCCAATGTCCTGGCTCTCAATACCAAGGTTGAGCAGTTTCCGACCAATCTAGTTGCCTCAATGTTCGGTTTTGCCAAAGAGCAGTTTTTCCAGCTTGATTCAGCCCAAGAAAAAGAGCCGGTGAAAGTTCAATTCTAAATGGTTCAAACACTATACACCCAAAAAGATTCAAATGTCCGCAAGACGTGGTTACTCGTAACCACGTCTTTAGTATTGGTTATCGCTCTGGGCTGGTTTTTTAGCTATCTTCTGCAATCGACAGCCATACTTTACTTCGCGATTGTCTTTGCAATCGTAACCAATCTCATTGCCTATTGGCACTCCGACAAAATTGCTCTGGCTATGTCCGGCGCTCACCAGCTCCAGCGAAACGATAATGTGGAACTTTTCCGCATTATTGAAAATTTAAGTATTACCGCCGGTTTACCGATGCCGAGGATCTATCTGATTGATTCCCGGCAAATTAATGCTTTTGCCACCGGTCGCGATGCCAAACATGCCGCCATTGCGGTTACAGCCGGGGCATTGGCTGAACTTAATAAAAATGAACTTGAGGGCGTGATCGCCCACGAACTTTCCCATATCGGCAATCGTGATATATTGGTTTCAACAATTGTCGTGGTCTTAGCCGGCGTGATAGCGATATTAGCCGATTGGTTTTTTAGGATAAGTTTCTTCGGTGGCATGAGAAGCCGCGATGATGATCGCGGTGGCGGCAACTACATGATGCTCATTGGTATCATATTCGCCATTCTGGCGCCGCTTGCGGCAACTCTTATCCAGCTTGCTGTTTCGCGTAAACGTGAATACCTCGCCGATGCGTCAGGTGCCTTGCTGACTCGCTATCCAGAAGGTCTAGCCAACGCCCTTGAGAAAATTAGAGGTGACGAAGTATCACTGCGTATGGCTACCAATGCTACCGCTCATCTTTTCATATCCTCGCCATTCAAAGGCAAGCAAGGCACAAGCTGGCTAGCCAAACTATTCTTGACTCATCCGCCGCTTGAAGACAGAATCAAAATCTTGCGAAACATGGAGTTAAACCAATGAGACTGCCGCATAAAACTTTGGAACGTAAACTTTTCAGCCGAGGCTATCGCTATGTTATCGGTGTGGACGAAGTCGGTATGGCCAGTCTAGCAGGTCCGGTTTATGTTTGCGCAGTTTTATTTACAAAAAATTTTTTTCAGAAATCTCACCGACGCTTACGCCGATTGCGCGATTCCAAACAGCTTCTGCCGCATCAGAGAGAGATTTTTTTTAATGAATTAATAAAAGAAAAAGAGATCAAATACCAGTTGGCATTTTCAAGCCCAAATACGATAGATAAAATTAATATCTATCAAGCCGCAAGATTGGCAATGAGAAAGGCGATAAGAAAAGTTATCGGTAGCAAGGGGAGCAATACTAAAGCAATAACTCTAGTTGACGGCAAATCAGAGATCGCAGGGCTTGATATGGCGCAGATGGCGATAGTCCAAGGTGATCGCAAGGTTTTTGCCATTGCTTGCGCTTCCATATTGGCCAAGGTGACTCGCGACCGTCTTATGATTCGTTTGGCTAAAAAATACCCCAATTACGGTCTCGAGAGGCATAAGGGCTATCCGACTAAGCTTCACAAAACCCAGCTGGCCATTCACGGTCCTTGCACAATACACAGGAAGTCATTTACTCCGGTGGCCGATTTACTATAGAATAGAAGTATTATGAAAATCGCAATCAATGGTTTTGGTCGTATCGGTCGGATATTTTTCAAGCAGGCATTTGGTTCGCCTAATGTTGACATAGTTGCCGTCAATGATTTGGGTTCACCGGAAAATCTAGCCTACCTTCTCAAGTACGACACTGTTTATGGGCGTTATGCCAAAAATATTGAAGTTAGTGGAAACAAATTAGTTATAAGCGACCCTGCTTCGCACGAGGCTACGCAGGGCGGAAAGCAAGAGGTGCTTGTGCTTTCCGAAAAGGATCCTGCCAACTTACCCTGGAAAGATCTGGGCATTGATATCGTCATAGAGTCAACTGGGGTTTTTGATTCGCGCGACAAAGCCGCAGTCCACCTTGATGCCGGCGCTAAGAGGGTGGTTATCACAGCTCCGGCCAAAGATGAGGTTACGCCTACCGCTACTCCCGGCCTTGCAGTCGAGAATATGAAGCTTGATAAGATAACATCCAATGCTTCTTGCACGACCAATGCCGTCAATCCGGTAATGGCAATTATGATGGCCAACCCTGGTGTGCAAAAAGCAATACTCACTACGGTGCACGGCTATACTGCAACTCAAGGATTAGTTGATGGACCTGATAGAAAAAACGATTTTCGTCGTGCTCGCGCTGCCGCCCAGAATATCGTACCCTCCACCACAGGAGCAGCCGAAGCAACCAAACGTGTTTTGCCTGACCTTGGAGGCAAGTTTGATGGCATGGCTATTCGCGTACCGGTAATTTCCGGTTCACTTATAGATATAACTTTTTTAGCCGCTCGACCCACGTCGGTTGAGGAAATAAATAATATTTTCAAAGAAGCGGCTGCCAGACCCGAGTGGCAGGGGATACTGACAATAACTGAAGAGCAATTTGTCTCAAGTGACATTCTTGGAAATCCGCACGGCTCAATCGTTGATCTTGCCTTAACCAAAGTAGTTGATGGCGATTTGGTCAAGGTTTTCAGTTGGTATGACAACGAATGGGGCTATTGTGCTATGCTTTTGAAGCATGTACTAGCAGTTGCAAGCATTTTATAGTGGACATACTAATAAGATCATTCGACCCGACGATAACAGTATTAGGTATTTCTGGGGCTATAATTGTAGCTTTACTTTTGCTATTGATTTACAAACTTATCTCTTATATTTTTAGAAAAGAAAAACGGCCGGATATTAAAAAAGATTTGAAATATATCATAATAGTCTTTTTAATTTCCTGTGTTATCTTGGTTTTATCAAGTTTAGCAATACTTAGTGATATAGGTACTGGTTTAAGAAACGCAATACAATAATGGCAAATTTGCATGAAGAAGAAATCAAAGAACTGGAAGAAAAAGCCAATCAGGCCCGGGAGCATTTGATTGAAATGCTGACCGAGGCCAAGTCAGGCCATACTGCCGGGCCACTGGGTATGGCTGACGTTTTTACGGCTTTCTATTTTCATATTCTTAACCACGATCCGGCCAATCCGGCATGGGAAGATCGCGACCGGTTAATACTTTCAAATGGCCACATCTGTCCGATTCGCTATGTCTCAATGGCCATGTCCGGCTATTTTCCGATTGAAGAATTAAAAACCTTACGCAAATTCGGTACAAGGTTACAAGGTCATCCGGAACGCGAAAAATTGCCTGGAGTAGAAACCACCTCGGGGCCTCTGGGGCAAGGCCTTGGCCAGGCGGCGGGTATGGCTTATGGTGCGCGCATGGACGGTAAAAAATTCCGTACTTATTGTTTTATGTCTGACGGTGAGCAGGAGTGCGGTGTGACTTGGGAGGCGGCAATGTTTGCCGGTAAAAACAAATTACATAATTTAACCGGTTTGATTGACCGCAATAATATCCAGATAGATGGCATGACTGAAAACATAATGCCGCTTGAACCGCTCAAAAATAAATACGAAGCCTTCAACTGGCACGTCCTTGAAATAGACGGCCATAATTTTGAAGAAATCGTGGATGCGGTTGAGCAAGCCAAGGCGATATACGAGAAGCCAACGCTGATCATTTCTCACAATATTCCTGGCAAGGGGATCCCCGAAATGGAGTTTGATTATAACTGGCACAGCAAAACGCCCAAACCCGAAGAAGCCAAGAAGTTTCTTGAAGAATTAAGAACACTAGGCGGTAAAATACAGAGTGAGCATCAATAGAATTTTGATAACGACCCTCCTTCGCGTAAAGCTTCGGAGGGCAAGGAAGGAGGTGTTGTTGAATGCATTTAAGTAATTGTAGGTGCGGGCATCATAAACTCGCTAAACTGGTTGGTCTGCTGGCTCTGCTTTCGGCCATTGGTTTTTGGGTGGCATCATGGAGGCATATGCCGTTATTTGGCATTGGGCACAATCATTATTGGCAAGAATTTATAGTATTTGGTCTAATAGGTATAAGTATGCAAAGAGGTTGCTCCTGCTGTTGTGGCGGCTGTGCCGGTTGTTCTGTGGCTGGCGGCAGTACCAGTTGTGCTTGTAAGTGCGATGACTGTGGCGGAAGTGGCAGATGTGGCGGCATGCATGACCAGGAACACAAACATATGTAGCCCGGTTTTTTATAGACTCCGCCGGACAAATCAGGCGGAGTAATAAGAAACTAAGATGATTAATCCAGAGGCAAAATTAATAGAAAATTTGTTTGACCAATCCAAATTGGAAATGGTTCCTACCCGCGATGGCTATGGCAAGGGCTTAGTTGAAGCTGGAGAAAAAGACGAGCGGGTCGTGGTCTTGTGCGCTGATCTGACCGAGTCAACCAGGTCTCATTGGTTTGCCGAAAAATTCCCGGAAAGATTTATTGAGATCGGCGTAGCCGAACAAAATCTGGCTGTGGTCGCTTCCGGCCTGGCCAATTATGGCAAGATTCCTTTTATTTCTTCTTATGCCACCTTTTCACCAGGCCGTAACAATGAGCAAATCAGGACAACTATCAGTATCAACAATGTGCCGGTAAAAATTGGCGGCGCTCATGCCGGCATTTCGGTTGGGCCGGATGGTGCCACTCACCAAGCGCTTGAGGATATTGCCTTGATGCGGGTGCAGCCGAGGATGGTTGTGATCGTGCCCTGCGATGCAGTGGAGGCACAGAAGGCGACAGTAGCGGCGGCATTTAACGGCAGTCCGACCTATATCAGATTCGGCCGCGAGAAATCGGCGGTTTTCACAACCAAGGATACGCCTTTTGAGATTGGCAAAGCAATTGTGTTACGCGATGGAAAAGATGCGGCCATTATTGGTTGTGGGATGTTGCTATATAATGCTCTGCTTGCCGCGGAGGAGCTATCAAAAGAAGGGGTTGAGTGTATGGTTATCAATTCTCACACGGTCAAACCGATAGATATTGAGACCGTTGTTACCGCCGCTAAAAAGTGCGGCGCAGTGGTCAGTGTGGAGGAGCATCAAGTTAATGGTGGATTAGGTTCGGCCATAGCCGAGGTTCTTGCCAAAAACCATCCGGTGCCGCAGGAATTCATCGGCGTCCAAGACCGCTTTGGTGAGTCAGGAGAACCCAGCGAGCTTATTGAACACTTTGGCATGGGTGTCGGCTCAATCAAGGAGGCGGTTAAGAAAGTTATCTCCAGAAAATAACGCTCCGCCCTCTGATTTTCTTACAATATCTGTCCCCGGCAAATAATATATTGATTTTATTGTTTTTTCCCGATTTTGTTTACAAAACCGTGGATCCTCGGTTTTCATAAATGAAAACCTGGACTAGATAAAAAAATCGTACCCCTTACGTTCAACAAAAACCCTTTGATTACAAAGGGTTTTTGTTTCACTCCGTCCCCAATTTTATTTATCAGCGAAAAACTTCTAAAATCAATATTTATTTGTACGGCGCCATCTGAATGACGAAAATCAGAGGGCGTCGCTTAGCTCTTAGGATCTTATAAAACAAAAAGCCCATCATTCGACGGGCCATTGGTATAGCAGGCCAGCCTAATAATTGTCAATAGTTGAGTGGGGCATTTGTTAAACTAACAAATATAGACCAAAACATTCACTATCTCTATTTGGCTGCCCAATCTCAAAAATTGCAACTAGCGGGAGCCCCTCCCCAGTTTTGTTGAAAACTGGGGAGGGGCGTTCATTTACCACTCCTCGTATTGCTAAGCATAAGGATATTCTTTTCCGGCGGAGACGCACGCGTTTTGCGCCTGTCTGCGAACGTAAACGGAGCAGCCAGCAAAACACGTGCGTGTAGCCGGCTCAGCAAAATGATATTTTAAGATTTGTAATTTTTGTGATGGAGAGCGGCACGTTCGGCCTGTTGGCCTCAGTGTTTCCTCGCCTTCGCTCGTCAACTATTTTATTTCATCCAGCGTCAAACCAAACTCCGTGCCTTTGCTGACTGTGGCCTCAAGGATTTTCCGGGCGATGACGGATTCAAGTTTATCCTGTACCGCTCTTTGCATCGGGCGGGCGCCGAATTGCGGGTCAAAGCCGACTTTGGAGATGTAATCTATTACCTCCGTTGTTGGTTTGAAAAGATAACCCTCGGCACGCAATCTCTCTACCAGAGCGCTGATGAGAAGTTCTGCTACTTGGTACAGCTGTTCTTGCGTCAGCGGGTGGAAAATAACTATCTCGTCAAACCTATTTAGAAACTCCGGGCTGAAGTAATGCCCGCTAACCATCTGGTCTATGACTTTTTCTTTTTGAGTTGACGGGTCCAGGCCTTGGTTGACCATATCACGGATCATATCAGCGGCAGCATTAGAAGTAGCGATAATGATATTTTGTTCAAAATTGACCTTGCGGCCGAAGACATCGGTCATTTGGCCTTCATCAAAAACCGCCAGAAAAATATTGAGGATATTTTTATCGGCTTTTTCAAGTTCGTCCAGCAGTATTACCGAAAACGGGTTGTCTCTTACCGCCGAAGCCAGTTGTCCGGGCTCATTGATCCTCAACGAACCGAGAAATCGGTCAAGCGATTCCGGGTCCTGATATTCCGACATGTCAAAGCGGATCATTTTGTCTTTAGAGCCGAAGTAGGTCTTGGCAAGGATTTTGGCGGTTTGGGTTTTGCCGACGCCAGTAGGACCGACAAACAAAAACACACCAGCCGGTTTGCCGCGCTTGGTGAGTCCGGCGCGCAGTCTCTGCATGGTATCGGTTATCGCCTTGACGGCTTCATCCTGGCCGATTATGTCGCGGTGCATTTCGGATTCAAGGTTAGTCAGTTTTTCTTTTTCGTCGGTGCCGATATTGCCAAGCGGTATCTGGGTTTTCAAGGTGATAACGTCATAAACGTCTTGAGAGGTTATCAGGCGTTTGCCTTGAGAGGTCGCATGACTGACGGTTTCAGTCAGCAGATCTATGGCTTTTTCAGGGAAGGGCACGGTATGGATGTATTTGTCTGAACTTTCAATGACTGTTTTGATGGCATCATATCCTAGTAGGATTTTGTTTTTATCCTCAAGCGTCGGTACAAGTTCTTCTATAATTGCCAGCGTATCCGGCTCGCTTGATTCACTGACATCTATTTTTTCAAAAACCTTGGTTATCTCAGCCCGGTTTTCAATGTATTTATGAAAACTAACCGGGTCAGTAGTGGCGATAACCTGGAACTCGTTTGACTCAAGATATGGCAGAAGCATTTGTGAAATATCCACCCGGCCCATGCCGCCAAGTGCGCCGATGAAATTATGCAGGTCTTCAATTATCAAGATAATATTGCCCGCTTTAACGGCTTCGTTGAGGAGTGAGATGAGCATGCCTTGTATTTCTGAAACATCTTTGGATGAAGAAGTAATGAGCGGTACATTAAGTTCAAATACCCTCTTGTAGTTTAATGCCGACAGAGCTTTGCCTTCGGCGATCATTTGAGTGAAGCCCATGATAACCGTGCGTTTGCCGACGCCCGGTTCGCCGACAAGTAAAATATTATTTTCACCGGCCCGCGATAAAGTTTGCTCCATCTGGTCAACTATTTTTTGTCGGCCAATGAGCTTAACTTCTAAATGTTTTTCTTGAAATTGGCGCGTGACATCCGCGGCGTAATGACTCAGAAACCATGGATAACCATATATCCAGCCGACACCGATCGGCGGCTGGCGCAGTAGATTCTCCAGCGTCCAGAATCTTTTGCGATCTTCCAGATATTTTACGTTGGACTCGTACCATATGGCCAGTGAGCTAAGGTCATTCTTATCAAGCCCACGGTCAATCATGATCTTTTGGAAGATGGCATTATGGTCAAAAAGAGAGGTCAGGAGATCTAACATTGTCAGCCGTTCACTGGCGTGCGATTGTCGAAGGCCGCTGACGTCGTTTAGAAGATCGGCCATGTCGGCAGAAAGATTTGGCATGCCGCCAAAAAACGAAAAACCTCGCAGGGACCAATTGAGGTTGAATGATTTTTCAAGTTCTGTCCGGAGTTGTCCTTGGTCAATGCCAATTCTCGTGAAGATCGTAACCGCCGGTTCATAACTGGCCAGTGCCATGAGCAAGGCGTTGGTTGAAACTGATTCTTCCTTCATCAGTCTTGAGGCGGTAAGCGTTTCATCCATTACCATTGCCGAGTCAAAGTCCAGAAACTCGGCAACATTTTCATTATCTTCTATCCGCGGATATTTCAAGTACAGTCCATAGAAAATTTCAAAAAACAAAAACGAAAATCCCAGCGCAACAAAAATGCAAGCCAATCCCAATAATGGGGGAGCATAGTTGAGCAAAGCCACCGGACCTAATTGAGGCAACATATAACTGAAGATGCTGATGACCAGAGAAAAAATGCCGATCGTTAAAAACAAATTTCGCCAAGTTCTCAAAGAACCGAAAATCAATAATTTTGAAAAACTGACAGCTTTGTATATTTTGGTTTTTTTTAAATCAAAAGTCATTTGCAGGGAAGGTTCAAAGTGACCCGGATAGTACTAGGCCGAGCCCTTGAACTACAAGGTAAACTAATATCACCGGCCATAAAAGCCAGACCACAAATAAAGTTAAAAAAGCAAAAATAATGAGCAACTCAACTAAGAGGCCGGTTAATATTATTGTTAGACGAACCAAAGCGGCGACTATTCTTATGTAAAAATCAATTACGGCGTTAATGATATGATCGCCGATATTTTGCGATTTGCCGACATCCGATGGATTGGCACGATGCCAAGGTGCCAAAAGATTTTTGAAGTGAGTAGATATCAGAAACTTGTGCCAAGTGCCGATTAAGTAGTTTCTAAGCAAACTCAAAATACCAATAGAAGCAACGCCATAGTGCCAGTAAATATATTCAACCAAAGTCATGGTCTCATCTTATCACAATTATGTTCGGATTTTAACGAGGGTTGTGCTTTTGCTATTTTGAAAGCAAAACTATAAGATTAAAAGACAAGAATGGGCCTATGGTCCAGTGGTAAGACACGACATTCGCATTGTCGGGACGGGAGTTCGATTCTCCCTAGGTCCACAAGATGTCTAGCGGGGTAAGTTGCGGAGACGCGGATTCGATTTTTACCGGCTCCACAACTAATCAAAAACTGGCAAAACTGCCAGTTTTTGATTTAGATAAATTTAGACCAAGTGACCGACAAATCCTTAAAACAAAGGCGTATTTTAATTCTATAGAGGCGACAGATTTTAAAATACGTGTACTAGACATAACTTACACTTCAACTATAATTAGCTTAGCATCATCGGATTTAAAGGATCAATCTTGTTTATTAAATACTCCGGATTAAATAATTAATGAAATTATCAATATGAATCAACAGCAAAGATTAGTAAAATTGAGACTTTCTTGGTTCAAGCATTTCAAAGAAAAAAGCCAAAATGTAGCCAAAACATGCAGGTATTTTGGCATTAACCGCCATAGTTATTACCTTTGGTATGGGAGATATCTCAAGCAGGGTGTAGATGGCCTCTGCGATCGTTCTAGACGGCCTAAAACCAGTCCTAAAGCCACTAGGCCGGATATCATAAAGAAAATATTAAAGTTAAGGAGAACGAGAAAACTTGGTCCCCGGAAAATAGCGCGCTTTTTTATTAAAAATTATGGCATTAAGATCAGTTCAAAAACGATCTATCTTATTTTACTAAAGCGCGGGGTAAACAAATTAAATAAACCAAAATAAGTAACAAATCATTAATAAACATTAATAATTTTTATGTTAAGTAGGCCCTTTTACAGTTGATTGGAGTTGGTTTAGATATATTCTATTGAGCTACAAAGTGGGCCATAGAACGTAAATAAGGCATAAGCTATAAAAACAGCTTTTAACATTAAAATTCCGGTCTCTTTAGCGAGCTTAAAGTCCTCACTAACCGATGATTTTCTTTTAAGTTTTGGCCGAAGATATGGCTGGGGTCGCAGGAGGCCATTGGTGCGAGCTATATTTAATGATTTTTAGAAAGAAACTACCGGTGTGTTTAAAATATCGAGTCTCTTTATGGGCTGCTCCGGTAATTCTAATGTCTATTTTCCGACTCACTATGCCCGACAAATCCAATAGCGTAAGGGAAATGTCGGCAGCTTAGATGATCTGCCGTGTGGATAACTAATTTGGGCCGATTTTTGCATGGTTGTATAATACTAAAAGGCCCAACATATCCTTTAGCTGTAATGATTTGTCGGATATTTTTCAGTGATGAAAATTGTGTGAGTTAAGATAAGTACTTACTGTGCTTTCCTAATTGCAAAAAGCACAGGAACAAAAAAATAATATTCCTCCGAAACCGAGCCACACCTCGATCGATGTTATAGTTCGTGACGGTCAGCAATACTTTCCCGCATCTTTTTTAGCGAGAGAGCTCAATTATGCCACTGACCATGTCGCACGCTTAGCCAGGGGCGCCAAAGTAGAATCTTTCTATGAAACGGAAGGCAAGAAATGGTACGTCACCAGAGAATCGCTGATCGCTTATCAGGAACAGGCTCACCAGAATAAAATTTTAGGAGGACTTAAAAGTACTGCAAGTTTTACAAATCGTCTCCAAGAAAAGGCCCTTGATGGCCGAGCGTCTTCTCTTGGAGACGAAAAACCAGTTCTTTCTAATCCAGTTCTTTCCGGGCCGAAGTTGTCAAAATGGCCCTTCAAAATAGTTCTTTCCGAAGATAATAATCACAGAGTATTTAAACTTAAAACTAAACTCAGTGAGTATTTATCAGCTCGCACAACGGCCGCTGGTCGGGCCTTAATTGTATCAGCGGCCTTTTTATTTGTCATAATCGTCGGCCCGTTACTTGCTAAAAGTAACTTTCTACATAAAACCATACCCTCCCAAGCTCAAAATGCCGCCAGCATATTTTCATCTTTACCTCAAAAATTAGTAAATCTTTTCTCAAACTTAAAACAAGTTTCACCCTCTGACGCTATTGATTATTCGACCAATGTCATTAAACAAATTATGGCTCTTGCCAAGCGTGTCAGCAGATTAGAAAATCTTGCCGGAGGATCAGGCCAGACTTCTCAGCAGGTAGCTGTCGCAACTTCTCCAGACTCTACTTTTATCCAAAAGCTGGTTAAACAATTTTTCCAACAAGAAATACAAAGTTTGCCGACGATCAGTTTATTGTCAATCCGGGGTACCATAGCAGATATCAATCAAAAATTAGCCGATCTCACTCAAAGAATAAATCAAATTCCACCACCTCTAGCTTATTATGGCAGTGGTTCAGGTGTTACCAGTAGCTCTACCGGTTCTAGCTCTAGTACTACAAGCACAGGGGAGATAATCGGTTCTAAACTAACTATCGGCGATACCCAAATTACAAGCGGTACGCTCACCACAACTGCCGGAGATCTGACCATAAGTTCTGCTGACGGCAATCTGGTTTTTGTAGGTTCAACTTCTTTTAACGGTATAGTTTATATCTGGCCATCAGCCGACGGTTCTGCTGGCCAAATCCTAAGCACTGACGGTTCCGGTACCTTATCTTGGACTACCGTTACTGGCGGCCCCGGTGGTGATTCTGGTGGCATTGGCTCTATTGGTGTCAATGAATCAGGCGGAACCTTTGTCCACGTTACTTCGGTATCTTTTGATACTGGCGCCTTTAATATTTCCAACATTGCCTCCGAATCAGTAGTCCGGCTAGACTACATCAATGGCCCTGCCTCGCGTTCCATTGCCCAGACTATTACCGGTAGCTGGCTATTCAACAATGCTTCCAACCAATTTACCAATACCTTAGAAATAGGTACCGCCTCCATATCAAGCGGCGGCATTAACACCAGAGGTGGTTATACACAAACCGGCACCATAGCCAATAGCTTTAGTGGAGCTACTTCTTTTACTGCCATAAATACCGGCTTGTCCGTCACCAACAATGCCTCCTTCGGTTCAGCTTCAGTCTCCGGCAACTTTGAATTAACCACTGACTCTAGACTAGGCATCAACGCCGGCGTTTCCACTGATACCTCCTTAGAGGTCGGTGGTACCGCCAGTATCTCGGGTAATCTATCCTTTGGTAGCACCGGCACCAACACTATTTCTCAAGTCGGTGGCGGTACTCTGCAGATTAATGCTTTCACCTTAGGTGGAGCTATCACAGGAAACAGCCAAAATATTACCGGCCTTGGCTTACTGACCACTAGCAATGCCAGTATCTCCAATAATTTTGAAGTAACTAACCTGGCTTCAATCGGGGGAAACTTGATAGTTAAAGGCAATGCCACAATTACCGGTACTCTGACCCAAACCGGCAATGTTGCATTTAATGGGGGAGCATCAATTTCCGGTAACCTAGAGATAACCGGAGCCAACAGATATGCCTCCGCCTCCTTCTTCTATGCCCAACCAGGCACTGCTACCTCACCAAGTTTCAGTTTCGGCAATGATCAGGATACGGGTATCTTCAGAAAAGCCGCTAATTCAATATCAATATCTGCCGGAGGTTTGGAACGGCTTAATTTCACCTCAACTACAGCTTCAATATCCAATGCTATTTATGTTGATTCAAGTAATAATGTCGGCATCGGCACTTCTAATCTCACTCAAAAATTAGAAGTAGTTGGTACAGCCAGTATTAGCGGTTTAACTATCTTTGGCAGTAGTGCCTCAATTTCTACTAACCTTGAAGTCGCAGGCTATGCATCGGTATCAAAGCTTGGAATTAATCCAGGA
>JBGQJN010000008.1:0-27237 GCA_041499075.1 Minisyncoccia bacterium
CTCGGCTCTCCATGTTCCGATATAATCTCATCAGAAAACCATTGGCAGTTTTCTCGTAACGATGAGTTTCTCGATTCTCAGTCAACTTTCTCCATTCTCGTCTTTTGGCATTTATTTTGTCTCTATTTTTGAAACGCCACAAACGCCTGTATTCTTTTTCGTTCATGGTTATAGTATACACCGTAACCATGACAACAGGAAGTCTCACGTATAGTCGTTGAGGACTCTCTGCTTTCGCAGGTTGCCTGCTGATTGTCCGCATCGATCCGAAATTTTAACTTACTTAGTAGTTGAGCTACTAAGTAGAGTACTCGGATATGCGCGGAGTTTCCAGCATACAGTCAGATTTTTTAACTACAATCGTCGGTCTATAGTTATCGCCGTCGTTCACTGGCGCTTCGGGCGTCAGCAGTAAACCTTGCGGCCTACCACCTCCACCGTTAACGTTCCAGCACCGGACAAGCGTCACCCTGTATACAGCGCCTTTCGGCTTAGCACAGAGTTGTGTTTTTGATAAACAGTCGCCAGGGGGTCGTTTGCTGCGGCCTCGACTTGCGCCGAGGCAGGCCTTATACCGAAGGTACGGCCACTTGTTTGCCGAGTTCCTTAGCCAATAATCACCCGTTCGCCTTAGTGCACTTACACTAGCCCACCTGTGTCGGTTTTAGGTACGCTTTCCTTAATAATAATTTTAGAAGCTTTTCTTGGAAGGCTCTTCGACGGAATTTGCGGTTACCCGCATTTCCTCAGTCTCCGAATTACAACATTGAAGTCAGCCCTGCGGATTTGCCAACAGGACAATTCTGGAAACCAAGAACGGAAATCCAATAATCCGCTCCGACTTATATCCTCCGTCACTCCATCAATTATTAAGGAAGGGCCGGAATATTAACCGGCTGTACATCACAATCCCATACTCGAAAGTACGGTTATGCTTAGTAGCGCCTAACCCTCCGGTGATTGACATCGCGGAGGAAACCTTAGGCTTACGGCGGTCAGGGCTTTCACCTGACTTGTGGTTACTCATTCCAACATTCTCTCCTCCAAGCGCTCCAGCATGCCTCGCGACACACCTTCACTGCACTTGAAGTGCTCCCCTACCGTACGGAAATTTCACAAAGGATCCGAGCGCGGCGCGACTGTGCGTACCGCGCTCGGTGATCAGAGGCGCATGTACGGCGACCTCTGAAGTTTGGCTGGCCAGGATGGATTCGAACCATCGACCTCGTCCTTGCGAAGGACTCGCTCTACCAACTGAGCTACTGGCCTAGACAAACTCGAAAGAACTAAAACTCCTTTGTGAAATTTCCGTACCCACGCATTCGGTACTATGCTTAGCCCCGTGAATTTTCGGCGCACCCTACCTCGCTCGGCCGAAGCCGAGGATCGAGTAGTAAGCTGTTACGCACTTTTTAAATGATGGCTGCTTCTAAGCCAACATCCTACCTGTCTAAGGCAGAGTACTTCCTTTAACACTTAGCATAGATTTAGGGACCTTAAGCGGTGGTCAAACGGCTCTTTCCGTCGCGACCGTGAAGCTTTGCCCCCACGGTCTCACTATCGGCGATTACGCCGCGGTATTCGTAGTTTGTTTGGTAAGCCTACCATTGCTGGCACGGCAAACCACCCAGAGCTCTACCCCCGCGACTACTCACCGACGCTGCCCCTAAAGGCATTTCGGGGAGAACCAGCTATTACCAGGTTCGATAAGCTTTTCACTCCGACCCACAGCTCATCCGATGATATTGCGCTATCAACCAGTTCGGACCTCCAGTCCGATTTCTCGGACCTTCATCCTGGCCATGGGTAGCTCACCTGGCTTCGGGTCTTTTACAAGCGATTCCCGCCTAAATTTTGCGGCCTTGACACTGCTACACTATATATGCTATACTTGATTTAGCAGGATGGGTTGACCCCACTCTTGCCGCCGGCTAAGTCGCTGTGTTGGTATATGGAGCATCGGAAATGGTGAAGTTAAATCCATCTTTCGATGAACAGACCCACTCCGCTCCACCCAACACAACCGTATATGTCCGGCTTTTTTTTATTTTTAATATTGCTCTAAAGCCTCAAAATTTAGGCGGGTAAGTCGCGCTTTTAACACTCGGTTTCCCTATGAGTCCGCCCTCTCGGGCTTACTCCACCGCTTGTAAAAACTCGTTGGATCATTCTTCAATAGGCACACCGTCACCCTGACGTCTTGCGACGGAAGGGCTCCGGCTCTTTGTAGGCATATGGTTTCAGTTCTATTTCACTCCCCTAACCGGGGTTCTTTTTCACCTTTCCCTCACGGTACTGGTTCACTATCGATCACCAAAAGTATTTAGCCTTGGACCGTAGTAGGCCCGGATTCACCACGGATAGTCTGCTCCATGGGTACTCAGGAAACAATACAAGAGTTTGATAATTTTCGCTTACGGGACTATCACCCGCTTTGGTCGGCCTTTCCATGACCGTTCGGCTAATCATCAAATTTGTAACTCTTTACTTTAACATAACCCAATCCGTCCGAAGACGAACTAAGTTATGTTGAAGAATGTATTATCCCTACAACCCTCATCTTCTATTAGAAAACTAACAAAAAATAAGTTTAGGCTGTTTCCTTTTCGCTCGCCGCTACTTAGGAAATGTTGCTACATAGTAGCTTCGCTTTATTTTCCTCTGGCTACTGAGATGTTTCACTTCACCAGGTATACTCCCGGCTTACGCCGGGTAATCAGATATTACTCTGACTGGGTTTCCCCATTCGGAAATCTCCGGATCAAAGCCCGCTAGACGGCTCCCCGAAGCTTATCGTTGTCACGCCACGTCCTTCATCGCCTTTTGATGTCTAGGCATCCTCCATACGCCCTTATCACAAACAGAGATCAGAAGCTGGAAATTTCCATATCCTGATCTGATTATTTAATTTAAACTTTGCAATTTATTTTACCCGCTAATTTCTTATTCGGTTTTCAAATTGCGATCCTGACAAGATTGGCGGACTTAGCTCCCATCGGGCACCACCTACTTACGAAGGTGACGCCCGATGATAGCCAATTTGGGGCAAGAAACCCTTCTTCAATTTTACAAATTTCATCAGGGTTATTTTTTGTTTCCATGCTCGTTTCACTGCGCCTGGACAAAAAATAAATCCCGCTAAGCGGGGCGTTTTCAGGCGTAAAACTAAGCCATGGACGTTATCCGCTTTTTGTTATGAAATTATTGTTGTAATTCATCATATATTTAATTACTTTAAGTTTAGCAGAAGCCAAAAACTAAGTCAAATAGCATAAGATACCTTGTGGATAAACTGAAAAATGACTACACTACTCCTGTTCAAATTTTTGGAAACTATTGACAAGTTAGCTATTATAAATTAAGGTTATAACTAACTACTTAAGAATGGAGGATTATATGGCAACTTATTACAGCATCGATAACAAAGAGCTTTACATTGAAAATATTCCGCAAAAGAAGCTGGGTAAAACAATAAGCACTCTGAACTCTCTGGGATATTTCGTTTTCACAGTCGTAGAAGAAAAAAAGGGAAATTTACATTTTTATATTCATTCTAATTATGCGAATAACAACCCGGAGAGTGCAACTAAATGGAGCCTTATCGGCCCAAGATTACAGGCATCACCACTAGGATTTATGTGCCTCTAAGCCAGCACGCAAAACGCGTGCTTTTTATTTGAGCGGGTTCTTAACCACAACACCCGCCGGGGGCGGGTGTTGACTCTGTTCTTAACTGAAAACTGGTCACTGCCACCTACTCCCCTACATGCTTCCTCAACTTACCAATAAGATCTTCGGCATGAGATTTGCCTCCGAGACCAAATGCTAAACCAATGGCAATCGCACCGGCGGCAACCAAACCCGTAACGACAATCTGGATAATTTGATCAGCTACTCCGAGCTGACTCAAAGCGATCAGCAAAGAGAAAACCAAGACTGCCCATCTGGAAATAAGACCTAAGAAATTGGCTGAAGCCAGTTGCGCCGCTTTAACCCAGCTCCTGACCAATCCTTCTACCAGTCTCGCTACCAAAACTCCAATTAACAGTACAAACGCAGCTGCAAAGACATTAGGTAGATAGAGTACAACACTGCTTAAGAATTCAGAGACCTGCGTCAATCCCAGAATATTTGTTGCGGCCATCAAGAAAACAATTACAAAAAACCACTTAACAAGCTCATAGAAAAACGCTGGGCTGTCTAGCTTGTAGCCGCTTCTTTCCCAAAACTTTTTAAAACCTACACTCTCAAGCGCTTGATCCAGCTTAATGATTCTGATCACATGCCAAACAAATTTACCTATCAGCACGGCAATCAGCCAGCCAACTAAAAAGACCACGATGGCGGCAACTAGTCTCGGTAAAAACCCCGCGACGTTGCCCCAAAGGGTCATCAAAGACGCTCGTACGACATCAGATGCTGCTGCTACTTCAAACATACAAACACCTCCCTTCCTTTGTCTCGCCGAAACTCAAAAAGAGCGCAGGCGAGTTTTTATAAAAAATTATAAGATACATTGTGATTGTAGCATCTTGTCTAGAAAGAAGATAAGCTAGTTATCAACATAACAGTTTACCTCGAGCTCGCCGAGGGGCTCAAATTTCTGGATTAAAAAGCCGGTTTCCCCTAGGGACTTACCGATTTGTACACCGAGAACAAAGATAGCAAGACTTATAAATGCACCCAGTTCAATGTATATCATAATGAGTGCCGCCCTGATACTCCGACAATCCTTATTTATCTTTTCACAAATTATAGATAATTCGGTCATATATTTCTCTCCTTGATAATGAGCCATTTTGATTATAACAAAAAAACAAAACCCGCTCAATAGAACCAGTGGTTTTACAAAATAACGCCGGGGTGTTATGTTTTATTTGGTTTTTTCCACAATACAAATTAGGGGGTTCTATGGTAAGCAGCGCCTATCTAAAGAGACACCCGGTTAAGAATCTTATTATAAAAATACTGTATAAACTTCTGGATCACTTTACTAAGTGCCCTCATGAAAGATTATCAGAAACAAAAATAGGTCAAACCGATTTCCATGCTTGCGTAGTAAATGAGTGGGCTTATAAAATTTGCCTAGACTGCGATATAGAAATATTGCAGCCACATGAACGCCCTGATTTTGTTAAAAGAAATAGAAAAGAGTTGCTGGGCTGGGACTGAGTTTAGACCGAGTTAGAAAACTCGGTTTTGTTATACCAAAAACTTCGCTATTAACAGGGCTACGATATTGGCTACCTTAATCATTGGGTTTATCGCCGGACCGGCTGTGTCCTTATAAGGATCCCCCACTGTATCTCCCGTTACGGCCGCTTGATGGGCAAAAGATTTCTTGCCGCCATGATGGCCCTCCTCTATATGCTTCTTGGCATTATCCCAAGCCGCACCACCCGAAGTCATAGAGATCGCAACAAACATTCCGGTTATAATTACACCAACAAGTAATCCGCCCAATGCCTTAGCGCCAAGACCAAAGCCAACCAATATCGGAACCACTATTGGCACAAGTGCCGGCAGAAACATTTCTTTGATTGCAGACTTAGTCACAATATCCACTGCTCTGCCATATTCCGGCTTGGCAGTTCCTTCCATAATGCCTGGAATTTCTCTGAATTGTCTTCGGACTTCCTCTACTATAGAACTACCCGCCCTGCCAACCGCCCTCATGGCCATAGAACCAAAGAGGTAAGGCATCAAACCGCCAATAAAAAGTCCGGCCAGAACCCTCACATCGGAAAGATCAAAAAGCAAATGCTTGCCAAGACCGGCAAGCTCTTGAGTATATGAGGAAAAAAGCACCAGTGCCGCAAGCCCGGCAGAAGCGATGGCATAGCCCTTAGTCACGGCCTTTGTTGTATTGCCAACCGCATCAAGCGGATCAGTCGCCGCCCGCACTGATTCCGGCAGATTCGCCATCTCGGCTATACCGCCGGCATTATCGGTGATCGGCCCGAAGGCATCAATAGCTAGAACAATTCCGGTCAACGAGAGCAAACTTAATGTCGCAAGCGCAATTCCGTAGATGCCGGCAAAATGATGAGCTAGCAAGATTGCAGCACTAATTACCACAACCGGCCAGATAGTAGATCTCATGGAAACCGCCAGGCCGGTAATGATGTTGGTGCCATGGCCTGTGGTAGATGATTGAGCAATGTCCTGGACCGGCTTGAATTTTTTAGAAGTGTAATAATCGGTTATCACAAACATAAAAGCCGTTACCGCAAGACCAACAAGCAAAGAATAAAAAATATCCAGAGAACTGATGGTTGAAATAACCAGTGCTGGACTATAAACAACAAAATAATAAAATAGCCCGATAGAAATAACCGCCGAGGCAATTAATCCCTTATACAACGCCCCCATAATTGAACCTCCTTGTTTTAAATTTACAAACCAAGAGCCAACAATTGAAGCCATTATCGCCAGTCCTCCAATGAATAATGGAAATGTAAGAGCGGCCGAATTACCCGGAAAAAGCAGACTGCCTAGCAACATAACCGAAAGTCCGGAAACGATATATGTCTCAAATACATCCGCGGCCATACCGGCTGTATCACCGACATTATCTCCGACAAGGTCAGCAATGACGGCAGGATTGCGTGGGTCATCTTCGGGAATTCCTGATTCAACTTTGCCAACCAGGTCAGCACCGACATCAGCACCTTTGGTGTAGATACCTCCACCAAGACGGGCAAAAATAGAAATAAGAGAAGCACCAAAACCAAGCCCGATCAATGCTTTGATATCATGGGTTAGCCAATAAAATCCGGTTAGAGATAACAGAGCCAAGCCGACAACAAAGAAACCGGTAACTGCACCACCCCTGTAAGCAAGATTGAATGCCTTTGAGATACCGCCTTTAGCCGCTTCAGCCACGCGCACATTAGCTCTTACCGCCACAAACATGCCGATATAGCCGGCCAACGCAGAAGCAAGTGCCCCAAGTATGAAACCATAAGCGGCGACATGACCAATCAAAAAATATAGAACGACAACTGCAACCACACCCACCATGGCAATGACTTTATACTCGCGTGCCAGGTACGCCCGCGCGCCCTCTTGAATGGCATCCGCGATAGCGCGCATTTTCTCATTGCCTTGCGGCTTATCCAGAACACGCCAAATCAAAAACGCGCCATAGGCAAGCGCCGCGACCGAAGAAAGTAGAGCAAAAAGTAGTATAGACATAATCATTCGCCATTATGCCTTCTATCACCACTAGCAACCCCAGCGAGGTTGCTGCGTTCCGTTGAAAGCGTGGATTTTGCTCGCAGTGACAAATATTATACTGCTCGCAAACCATGCAATCCACCCTTTCAACGGTGCTATAAGGCATAATGGCTCATTTATTTATTAAAATTAGTATTTTGAATATACCAGGTTATAGAGTTTTTGAAAAGGTCGGGGATAAAAAGAGCCCATGGCGCGCTAGCGCGCCATGGGCAGGGAACTATGCCCTAGATAGCAAGCGGACTGGTCAGCCGAATATTGAGTCCATCGCCTTCGACAGCAGAAAGAACGACGTTCCGAATCGAATCGTGGATCTCACCGTTCTCGACTAGCCTGAGCTTTTCGAGAATCTCACCCGTGTTCCCGAATAGCTTGTGTTCGCGGTTCTTGCAAAGCTGAACAAGTTCATAGAACACAATGGGATTCTGCTCCATCAGGTTACCCAGGGACAACATGACGACACGAACGAGCACCTCTGCTTCTTCGGCTCCATTCTTCAGAAAGACGGCTTTCATTTCCCACGACATGATCACTCCTCCTCACGCTCTTACATATTAATTATAACATATCATGCAAACCAAAGTCAATAGCGGAAAAATGTTTGTTTTGCTATTATTTTACTAATGGCTGAAGAATCTAACAAACTAACCGATCATCGGGATATCGGGCGGGAGCTTGATCTTTTTAGTTTCCACGAAATCGCGCCGGGCGCGCCGTTTTGGCATCCCAAAGGCATGATAATTTTCAGGGAATTAGAAAAAATTGCCCGAGAGATTAATGACCGCGATGGTTACCAGGAAATTTCAACCCCGATTTTGGTGAAAAAAGAAGTTTTTGAACAGTCAGGACACTGGCAGAACTACCGCGACAATATGTTTTATTTTGACAATCCGCGCGATGATAACGAACATCTTGTTATTAAGCCGATGAATTGTCCCGAGTCAACCTATGCCTATAATGCCAAGGTGCGTAGTTACCGTGACCTGCCTCTGCGCTTGGCTGAAATAGGCCGACTGCATCGCAATGAATTGTCCGGTACGCTCGGCGGACTTTTCCGAGTCAGGCAAATCACAATGGATGACGCCCATATCTATTGTTCACCGGAACAAATAGAAGAAGAGGTTGTAAAAATAGTCAAAACGGTAGCAAATTTCTATTCTTTGTTCGGTTTTGAAACAACTTATGTTTTGGCAACCAGGCCGGAGAAATATCAAGGTGACTCGGCAGAATGGGAAAAAGGTGAAAAAATATTAGCGGATGCGCTAAAGACGGCCGGCATAAAATATTCTGTAGCCAAAGGCGAGGGCGCTTTTTACGGACCAAAGATAGAAATGCATCTGCAAGACTCTCAAGGCAGAGATTGGCAATTAGGAACTGTTCAATTAGATATTGCTATGTTGCCAGCATTATTTGATATCAAATACACAAATGAAAATGGAGAGAGAAAAACGCCGGCAGTAGTTCATCGGGCCGTATTCGGTTCTTTTGAAAGATTCTTAGGTATGTTGCTTGAGCACACCGGCGGCAACTTGCCGTTATGGCTTTCGCCAGTACAGGTTGCCATCGCCAATATTACCGACGACCAGCACGATTATGCTAAGGATATTTTAGAAAAATTAAAAAGTGTAGGAATACGCGCCGAGCTATACGATCAGAACGATACAATTGGCAAAAAAATCCGCGAAGCCGAATTACAGAAGGTTCCATATATAATCGTTATCGGCGAAAAAGAAGTCGAGTCCGATACTATCTCTATCCGTAAACGTGGGGGAGCGACCGAGCGTGAGCGATTGAGGAGCGAAGGCGAACAAAATACTGAGCATAGCAATGCGAACGTAGGAAGTACTGAGGCTAGAAGGCCGAATGTAGCCGACCTCGGTCAGATGAAAATTGATGAATTTATAGATAGACTAAAGAAGGAAATAGCGGACAAACAATAAGGGACTCAGAAAATGAGTCCTTTCCATATATGGCTAGGAAAGCTAAGGGTAAAATAATCGTCATCGTTGGGCCAAATGCTTCGGGTAAATCAGATTTAGCACTAAAAATCGCCAAGAAAGTTAATGGGGAAATAATATCGGCCGACTCGCGGCAGGTTTATCGCGGCATGGATATCGGCACAGGTAAAATAACGCGCAAAGAAATGCTGGGTGTGCCGCATCACTTATTGGATATCGCCTCACCCAAGTCAGACTTCAATGTTTCGCATTTTAAAAAGTCAGCACAGAAAAAAATAGTTGAAATTACTAAGCGAGGAAAGGTACCGATAATTGTGGGGGGTACGGGATTTTGGATAGACGCTTTGATTTATGACTGGCCGATACCGGAAGTCGGACCCAATCGCGCGCTCCGCGCGCGATTGGAAAAACTAACCGCTATGCAACTTTTTGCCAGACTACAAAAAATCGACACCGGCCATGCCAAAAACATAGACCACCACAATAAGCGCCGCCTCATTCGCGCTTTAGAGATTGCCGCTACTACCGGAAAGCCAGTACCCGAATTTAACTTTGCTTACAAATACAATCATGTCAACAAGCAGCATGAGATTGGTGGCCAGGAGTATGGGTTTTTGGTTTTGGGTCTAAAATTACCGCAAAAAGAACTGGTACGCAAAATCCATAGCCGCCTACTCAAATGGCTTAAAACTGGAATGTTAAAAGAAATAAAAAAACTCCACCGATCGGGAGTCTCCTGGAAGAGATTAGATAGTTTCGGACTGGAGTACCGCTATGGTTCACGCTATCTACACAACCTAATAAGCTACGACGAAATGGTTGATCAAACCTACCGAGCCATCCGTAAATACGCCAAGCGCCAGATGACCTGGTTCAAAAGAAATCCCCAAATTCACTGGATCAAAAACCAGAACGAAGCAACCGGCCTACTAAAAAAATTATTTTAATTTTTTCTCAAGTATCTGGCTGACGACTTGCGGATTAGTCCCGATTTTGTTAACGCGAAGCGTGTTACAAAATCGAGGATCCTCGATTTTTCAGCAAATCATTCTGATTTGAGAAAAATCGGGACTTTGCCTAATTACTTAATTCTTGTTTAAGTAATTTTTCCACTATCTGTGGGTTGGCCTTCCCGCCGGTTACCGCCATTACTTGGCCGGTTAAAAATTTTATTGACTCAAGTTTGCCTTTCCTATAATCCTCTACCGCCTTGGGATTTTTGGCTATAGCTTCGTCAACAGCTTTCTCCAATTCTCCAGTATCGGAAACCTGGCCGAGGTTCAGCTCTTTTACAACTTGCTCCGGGTGCAAGCCCGTTTCGGCCATTTTTTTAAGTACAGTTTTGGCGGCGCTGGAAGATAATAGCTCATGAAAAATCATAACCATCAGTTCGGCAAATGCCTCCGGCTCAATTTTTAATCCTTCTATTTCATCAATCTCCATCCCTTGCATCTGAAAAATGGGCGGGAACTCGGTAATGATGTAGTTGGCAGCAAGGGCATGCAGTTTGGTCGGCATATGTTTTTCTGCGGCCGGTTCACTGCCCTTCAAATTTTCGGCAAAATGTTCATCTTCGGCGGCAATACTCAACTCGCTGGCAACTTTTTCAAAATAATCTCCGAGGTGTTTGGCAATCGTGAAAACCTCAACCTGTGCATCAGTCAGACTGTATTCGTTTTTGAATCTTGTTTTTCTTTGGGCCGGTAGTTCGGGTAAACCAAGCCGAGTTTCTTCTATTTCGTTTTTACTGAATTTCATCGGCGGTAAATCCGGCTCCGGGAAGTATCGGTAATCCGCCGAGCCCTCTTTGATGCGCTGGCTGAATGTGTGTCCCTTGTTTTCATCCCAGCCGCGAGTTTCCTGGACGACTTTCCCGCCAGATACGATAACTTCTGTTTGCCTTTTGATCTCAAAATCAGTCGCCGCTACCGCTGCCTTGATTGAGTTGATATTTTTTAATTCAACTTTTGTGCCAAGCTCCTTTTCACCGACCGACTTAATCGAGACATTGACCTCAACCCGCATCTGGCCTTTCTCCATATCAGCATCCGAGGCATCAAGGTAGCGCAAAATCAGACGTAGTTCTTTGGCAAATTCTTCTATTTCTTTGCCTGATCTCAAATCCGGTCTGGTGACAAGCTCCATCAACGGCACGCCAGCACGATTGAAATCAACTAATGAGTATTTGGCACCATTGGGATGTAATAGTCGCCCTGTATCTTCTTCTATGTGAATTCTTTCCAACCCAACTTTTCTTCGGCCGAATTCTTTTGTTTCTATTTCGAGCCAGCCTTCTTTGCACAAAGGCAAGTCATATTGTGAAATTTGATAACCCTTGGGCAGATCAGGATAAAAGTAATTTTTCCTGTCAAATTTTGAAATTTCAGCAATCTGGCAGTTGAGAGCCAACCCGACTTTGATTAGTTTTTGGACTGCTTCCTGATTGATAGTCGGCAAAGTTCCGGGATGACCCATACAGATCGGGCAGACATTAATATTGGGATGCTTTTCATCCGGATCATTCAGCGAATCACAAAACATTTTGGTTTTGGTCTTGAGTTCTACATGTATCTCAAGACCAATTGTCGGTTCGTAATCCATACAACAAAATTTAACATGATTTACAAAAAATTGGAATCTGCTATAATCGGCCTGCGCTTTGATTTTTGGTCCTTAACAAATTGGAGGCTTCAATGGAACAATACCAGAATATGATCCGTACAATTATGACCAGAGGCCGCAAACGCGTAACAAGTGTCCAGGGTCCGGGTACTATTGTCTATACGGGATTTCAAGCAAGGTTTGAACCGGAAGACGGTTTCCCACTTATCACAGTTAGAAGTCTTAAGGGCAGCTGGAAAGCTCTTGTTCACGAATTGCTTTGGTTTCTAAGCGGTAGCACCAATGCTTATGATCTTCATAAATATGGGGTACACCTATGGGATCAGTGGGCAACTCCTGAAACTGCCGGCAAATTTGGCCATTTTAACGGTGAGCTTGGGCCGATTTATGGAGCTCAATGGCGAACTTGGAAAACAGCTGATGGCCGTATGATTGATCAAATCTCAAATTTAATCGTTGAAATCAAGAACTATCCGGACTCAAAACGTATGATGGTGGATACCTGGAATCCGGGAGATGTATTCAGAGTATTCATTGCTCCTTGTCATGGGACTCCCATCAAGGCCGTTGTAGCTGAAGGAATTATTGACCTGTTCATGGCACAGCGCAGCGCTGATACTCTACTCGGGGTCCCTTTTAATATAGCTTCATATTCACTGCTTCATAGGATGCTGGCTCAAGTTACCGGATTGAAACTTGGGACTCTTGTCATAGATTTTATAGACGCACATATCTACCAAGATCAGATTTCTTATGTTGAAGAAATTCTTTGTCGGAAGCCGAGACAATTGCCACAAGTAAAATTGAATCCTGATGTAAAAGGAATTTTTAATTTCAGGTTTGAAGATTTTACTTTGGAAGGCTATAATCCTCACCCGCCTATTAAAGATATACCTGTCGGTATATAGGAGGAGAACTATGATTTCAATAGTCGTTGCTGTAGCAAGAGAAAGTGGCGTTATTGGTAATAATGGTCGCTTGCCTTGGCAGGGCCAATTACCTTCTGACATGAAGAGGTTTAGAGAACTTACTACTGGCCATACTGTGGTTATGGGCAGAAAAACTTGGGATTCGATTCCTACAAAGTTTCGCCCGTTACCCGATCGTAGAAATATTGTTATGACTCGACAGTCGGGCTTTTCGGCCGAGGGGGCTGAGGTTATACATTCTTTCGAAGAAATCCTAAAATTTGCGGAAGGCACTGAGAATATTTTTATTATCGGCGGGGCAGAAATCTATCAAAAAGGATTGGAAATTGCAGACCAGATTTGTATTACTTATGTAGACGGTATCTTTGCTGGCGATGCAGTTTTCCCCCTAGGTTTCGAGTACAACAATTGGTGGCAAGAGAAAAGCTTTACTCAGTTTACGGCAGGAGGCAAAGATGTATTCAATTCAAGATTTGTTGTTTATGAAAGGAAGCAATTTGTTAACCTAACCAATGCCAGGGATCCTAAATACAGACAGGTCCTAGAGGAAATCAGGTCAGCAAAAGTTTGTCCTTTTTGTCCTGGTTTTCTTGCGAGGTGGCATAAGGCACCAATTTTGAAAAAGATTGGTTCCTGGCTTATTACTGATGCGTCAATGCAGATTTATGAAAACACCCGCCATCGTTTTCTACTGATCGGAGAAAGACATATTGAAAGTTTTGGGGAATTATCCTCTAGCGATTTCTATGATATCAGCCAGCTAATTGATTGGGTTCAAAAGGAATTTGGTATTATAGGCCTAGGTATTGTCATTAGGTCTGGTGACACGAAATTCACTGGCGCCAGCGTTTGCCATTTGCACATTCACCTTGTTATTCCGGAAGAAGGAAAATATGTTAATGTTCCTATCGGATGAAAATACCCCACATGTACACTTTGTGTACGGCGTGGGGTATTATTTTACCAAAATTATTTCTACACCATTGGCTTTGAGAACTTCTTCGCCATTCAGATTGGCCCAACCGGAAGAAAAATAACATCGCTTTATGCCGGAATATGCAATCGCTTCGGCACAAATGTTGCATGGAAATACAGTGAGGTAAATAGAGGAACCTTCCAGTTTTATGCCGCGTTTGGCAGCTTCGTAAATGATACCTCGCTCAGCGTGTTTGGCCGTGGCTAAATCTGTTCGCTCACCAGCTTTAATAAAGTCCCTAGGATCGCCATCCAAGTAAGGTGCTGACTCCGAGGGAGTATGCTGATTAAAACTTTCTAAAATAACCTCTTTGTCTATAACCAAGATGGCTCCTATTTGCCGCCACCAGTCAGAACTTTTTTCTTTTAAGACAGCTGCTAACCATATTATTCTGCGGTCAAATTCGTCTTTTGAAGATTTATGATAGTCAGGCAGTTTAGTAGAATAGACACTTATTTCATCCCAGCGCAAAAATGCATTATCAAACCTTACTCGTCGGCGGTCAAAGTATAGATCTGATAATTTTCTTGTAAGCGCATCGGCAACGACAATCAGGGGTTTGTCCCTAACCTGGTCGAGGTTGTCTTTTTTTAGAATTTTTACTTCAGTGAAATAACCAGAGGCTTTAAGGTATATTTTTGCCCGCTCTGGTGTTAGCGCTCTTATTTCTTGGTGTAATGGCATTAATTCTCTTATGAACTCTGGGCCGACTACCCACGCAGTTTCGATTTCTTGAGCTATATCCCGAAATAGTTTTTCATAGCCAGCATGCATTACCGGCACATACGCGATCAGCTGTGATTTCATTTTCGCCTCCTAGTTCTGGTATTCTTGAGTCCCTTCATCCCCGACATTAGTTTAGAAAGTAATATTGGATCGGCTTTGATTACCTTCTGGATTATTATTGTGGATGAGGTCCTCTCGGCTTGCCGTGGTAATATAACCAATTTTCCGCAGAATCTTTCTATTTCCCTTCTCTGTTCTTCTGGATAACTGTCTTCTACGGCAACAAATATGTCTGGCATAATCATCCTCAAGAGCCCATAGTACCATCTGCCCTCTTTGTCTATATCGTCAATTACTGTTACAAAATCGACGCCTCTTTGGACTGCCAGCATTTCTAATCTTTCAACTGCTTGAATTATTGGACGATGTTTCCCTTTGTATCTTCTGATAGCTAAGTCGCTATCTACACCAACAATCAAAATAACTTTTCTGCTCTTTTCAAGACCCTGTTTTTTTACCTTAAAAAGAAACCTTGCATGGCCAACATGAAAAAGATCGTACGAGCCAATGGTCATCACCACTAAATAGCCCAGAACTCTATAGGAACTGATGAGATTAACGAGCCTGTTGTAGTCAAGTACTATACGATCTGAGATCTCTGGTTCGATAACCCCTTTCTTAAGGAGTGTTTTTATTTCTTGTTCTAATACAACAATTTCGTCAACTAGATTCATAATTTTCTCCTTGTAAAAGACCTTAAGCTGATATTAATAAGAAAAAATCCACTGTCAACGTGGATTTTTTCTTGAGACGTGGTATCGTGTTATTTCACCTCTATTCCCATTGAGCGGGCAGTGCCTTCTATTATCTTCATCGCCGCATCAACGTCGTTGGCATTGAGATCCGCCATTTTGGTTTCAGCAATCTTGCGGACTTGGTCGCGAGTGATTTTGCCGACTTTTTTCTTATTGGGCTCGCCCGAACCTTTATCCAGACCGGCGGCCTGCCTAAGCAAGAAAGCTGCCGGCGAAGTTTTTATTTTAATATCAAAAGTCCGGTCTTCATACACTGTTATTTCAACCGGCACCACTTGGCCGCTGATTTCTTTGGTCGCCTCATTCACCTGTTGCATGAATTGGGCCATGTTTAAACCGTGTGGCCCTAGGGCCTGACCGATTTTTGCAGGTTCCAGTTTGCCTGCCGTCACCTGAATTTTAAGCATTGTTTTTATTTTTTTAGCCATTGTATCTGCGTGAGACTGACAATTAATACCTTATAGCACCGTCAAATTGTGTGATTGCATGGTCGGTGAGTAGTATAATAGTAAGGCACTGCGAGCCGAATCCACAATTTTGACGGAATGTAGTTGCCTCGCTGGGGCAACAAATGGTGATAGAAGGTATTAGTTGTCAGGATAACTAAATTTTCTTAACTTGTAAAAAGTCTAATTCCACGGGCGTTTCTCTGCCGAACATCGTCACTAACACCTTGATTCTGCCGCGTTCTTCGTCCACTTCTGATACACGGCCGTTAAAATCTTTGAACGGACCATCTACTATCTTAACCTGATCGCCCGCAACAATGTCAAACTTATATTTGGGTTCTTCAACACCCATTCGTTTCATTAAGCCCTCCACTTCTTCATTGGACAGCGGCACTGGAACAACGCCGGCACCGATGAAACCTGTAACATTGGGCGTGTTACGGACTACATACCAAGAATCGTCGGTAACTATCATTTCAACTAAAACATATCCGGCGTAAAGTTTTTCTTCTTCAATTATGCGCTTGCCGCCTTTGATTTTGATTTTTTTCTCCTTAGGTACGAGAACGTTAAAAATCTTGTCTTCATAGCCAAGTGATTCAATACGCTGTTTGAGGTTTCGCATGACATTGTCCTCGTAGCCGGAATAGGTATGCAAAGCATACCATCTGCGTTCCCCGGTTGTTATCTGTTTCGGCATATTGCTGCTGTACCTTACTTAATCAAAAACTTATTCAATACGAGACTGAATAAACTATCCCAGGCACCCAAAAATAGAGCCACGGCGATACTCATGACAATAACCGCCAGGGTGTATTGGATGGTCTGTTTCCTGGTCGGCCAGCTCACCCGAGCCAATTCAATTTTTACATCTCTTAAAAAAGCAATTAACTTAGACATATTTTCTTCATTTTAAAACCCCCGCAGGGGCTTATTTAATTCTAAACCCGAGTATAACAAAGCGAGTATAAACAGTCAAATTCTGTTATTTTATGAATTTAAAAGTAGAAATAATTTTCAGAAACAAATCTTCGGTTCCGGATAAATTATTACCCGGAAAAACACCGCTAGTTTCAATCAAGAAAACACGGTCTTTACTGATCAAATAGGCAGTGGGACTCGGGCCAGATTGTGAATCGGTATTAATATAGTAAAGACCGACACCATTAGTTAGACGAACTTCTTTGGTATCACTAGGTAGCACTTTTATACTTTTCTCTAGACTTACGTTACCATCGATAGTACCGACCGACTTAAAAGTAGTGTCATTGACCATTTGTATATCAGCATTCGTTATAGCATTTTGGATATCTAAATTAATTAATGTTTGGCCGTCGCTTACCCCGCTATCATTTAAAATTGGAGCTTCCCAACCGATAGGATACCTCAACTCAAAGCCATACTTTTCGTTGCGATAGGTCGGCCAGCCCACAAGTTCATTTGTGGGGCTTACTGACGGGCTAAGGCTGATAGCGGGGATAATTGCTGATTTCTTAAACGGCCAAGTGTGCAGAGCAACCTTGGCTGAAACAAAATAACCAGCAACGGCAAGTATTAATATCAAAATAACTAATGGTTTTTTGTTTAATTTGTTTTCCATAAAATAGCTTGGATGCCGTTTAAATATCCAGATTCTTCACATTCTTGGCATGTGACTGGATAAATTTCTTGCGGGGCATGACTTCCGAACCCATAAGAATATCAAATATCTTGTTGGCCTCTTCAGCGTCTTTCATCGTCACTTGAAGCAATACCCTATTTTCAGGATTCATGGTCGTATCCCAAAGCTGTTCCGGATTCATTTCACCAAGACCTTTGTAGCGCTGAATGGTAACGCCGGCAACTTTGACCTCACCATCAGCCTCGGCAGTACCATTGCCTTCTGCCGCGAGCTCGTTAACATCTTCATTTTCTTCGGCAACGAGAGAGGTCACTTCCCAATTGTCTTTTTTAGTCTTGGCTTTGAGTTTGGTTTTAGCCGATTCTTTTTCCCCGGCTGATTTTTTGTATTTTTCAATTATTTTATCTTTTTCATCATCGCTATAGACGTAATCGATCTGCGAGCTTTTCTGAATGCGGTAAAGCGGCGGCTGGGCAATGTAGATGTGGCCGGCCTCAATCAACTGACGGAAGTATCTGTAAAATAACGTCAAAAGCAGTGTTCTGATATGCGCACCGTCTACATCGGCATCGGTCATGACGACTATCTTGTGGTAGCGCAGTTTGGACATATCAAACTCTTCGGCAATGGCCGTGCCCATGGCAATAACCAACGCCCTGATTTCTTCGGAAGCAAGCATTCTGTCTATGCGCGCCTTCTCAACATTCAAAATTTTACCGCGAAGCGGCAGTATCGCCTGCGTCTTACGGTTGCGGCCCTGCTTCGATGAACCGCCGGCAGAATCACCCTCTACTATAAATAGTTCAGATTCTTCGGGACTCTTGGAGGAACAGTCGGCAAGTTTACCGGGCAGAGTGAAACCCTCGAGTGCGCCTTTGCGTATAACGCTTTCGCGGGCGGCCTTGGCGGCAATGCGCGCCTTGGAAGCCAGGATGACCTTGCCCATGAGGGCACGGGCGTCACTCGGATTGCGCTCAAGCCAATCAGCAAGTTCAGTGTTGACGACTGTTTCAACCGCGGTTCGGGCATCAGGCGTGCCCAGTTTGGCTTTGGTCTGGCCTTCAAATTGCGGTTCACGCAGTTTAACAGAAACAATTATAGTCTGACCCTCGCGCATATCTTCACCTGACAGATTTTCGTCTTTTTCTTTCAGAAAACCGTTCTTGCGGGCGTAATCGTTGAGCGTCCTGGTTACCGCCGAACGCAAACCCGTCAAATGCATACCGCCTTCTGTTGTGTGGACGTTATTGGCAAAACTCAATTCCTTGCCCTGCATTTCGGCGGTGTATTGAAGGGCGACTTCAACAAATATCTTGTCCTGCTCTTTGCCGACGTAAAAAATGTTCGGATGTACCGGATCTTCATGGCGGTTAAGAAAATTCACATAGGAAACGACTCCGCCTTCAAAGTAGAAAGTATAACTTGGCACGTGCTCGGTCTTCTGATTATTCTCCGGCCGAGTACTGACTATGGGTGAGCGGGCATCTTTGATATGTATTTTAATGCCTTTGGTAAGATAGGCCTGCTGACGCAGGTGGGTAATGATCGTATGCCAGTCATAATTTATCTCTTTGAATATTTCCGGATCCGGCTGAAAGGTAATAGTTGTACCGGTTTCCTTGGTCTTACCGACTTTTTTCACCGGATAAAGCGGTTTGCCTATCTTATATTCCTGCACAAACATATCCGGCTTGCGTCTGACCTCGGCCTTCATCCAAGCAGACAAAGCATTAACAACCGACAGGCCGACACCGTGCAGACCGCCGGAAACTTTGTAGGACTCACCGCCGAATTTACCGCCGGCATGGAGAGTTGTCGTCGCGACTTCCAGAGCCGACTTCTTAGTTTTGGAGTGTATGTCGGTCGGTATACCTCGACCGTTGTCTTTTACGCTGACTTTGTTTTCCGGCAGTAAAGAGACTTCGATATTTGTGGCATGGCCGGCCATGGCTTCATCAAGAGAATTATCAAAAACCTCCCATATCAAATGGTGTAAGCCCTCAACGCCGGTGGAACCGATGTACATACCTGGCCTCTTCCTGACCGGTTCAAGCCCGGTTAAAACCTGTATATCTTTGGCGGTATAGCTATTTTTGAGAGTTTCATCAGCCATCTATTACTTTAATTATAGCAAAAAATTAATCAACAAACAAGGGCCAAACTTGACAAACTTTCATTGCTGATATAGGCTTATTTTGTTCGTTTAAAACTACCAGGAGGCAGAATTATGTCTATGTTTAATCCCATTAATGCTTGGGCTGTCTTGGACCTTGCACGCAGAGAATCGGCAAAAAAGATAAGTTCGATAAATTTTAAGAGATTCCGTGACTGGCGAAGAGATGAAATTACTAAGCAAACGCCATATTCTTGCTTATGCACTCAACCACAGAGTATTGCTAGCGGAATGCATGATATCGTATTACATGTTTGCGAAAAGCACGCAAAGCAATTTGGCATTCATTCCGGACCCTATTGGCAAGAAGAGGTTTTGGCGATTTTAGACAGGGTGTAAGTTACTAGTTGAGGTACATCCAAGAAAATTACCGAGTCGCAAGCTCGGTTTTCTATTACCTTAATTCCGCTCCGAATTGGCTGGCGGTTTGGGAGTAGATTTTGTCTTGGATCGCATTTACCTCGCTATCAGTCAATGTCCGCTCGTTACTGCGATAGACGATGTGATAGGTATAGCTTGTTTTGCCCGGCCCGAATTTTTCCGTATTTTCATATTTATCTACCAGCTTAACTTCTTCAACCAAATCTCCTCCCAGATCTCGTATTAGATCAAAATAATTATTGGGCACGAAGTCGCTTGAAACTACAAAGGAAATATCCCTGGCAATCGGCGGATACTTGCTAACTTCTTTGAATCTGTGGCCGAGATGCAACTGTTTTTTTACTCTTTCATCGTCAGACCAAAGCAATCTGATATCGGGCAATTCCATACTGACTATTGCTAATCGCTCCAAACCGAAGCCGAACGCCCAGCCATTATAGACTTCCGGATCTACGCCAAGATTTTTGAGGACGCTGCCGCGCACCACACCGCTGCCCAAGACCTCAACCCATTTTCCGTTTATATCTATCTCCATTTCAATACTCGGATCGGTATACGGAAACTTGTCTTCATTGAACCGGTATTTCACATCATCGCCGAATACCGCCTGGGCAATCTTAATTAATACATTCTGCAGATCTTCAATGGTGATTACTTTCTGCGATCTCGGCACAAGATACCAGCCGTCCATTTGATGAAAAACATTCATGTGATGCCGGTCAATCTCGTCTTTGCGATAAACCTTGCCATATGAAAGCGAGCCGACCGGCTTTAATTTTGAGACTTGATCTTTGATTTTTGAATTTTGTAAATAGTAATACCACATGATCGTCGTGTGGGTCCGTAGAATATGCTCATCATCAAGATAGTAGGTATCGGATCTGCTGCGCGCCGGATGGTCTTGCGGGAAATCAAAAAGGTTAAAGCTGATGTCGGCACTGACGACTTCCGGTACTTCAATAACATCAAAATCTTTGAAATCAGGGAGCTTAACAATGCGCTCGGCGAGTTCATGAATTGGGCTACCGGGACGGCGCGACAAATCGGGCATGGTCAAAAAACGCTTTATCCTTTCGCCCTCCGGATCGTGTTTGGCTTCCAATTTTTTGAGAATTTCTTTCTCCTCGTCGGATTTTATTTTAATCTCCATCCCGTTTAAATTATCATAATTTTACTCTTCGGGCAAACAAAAAAGAGCGATTGCTCGCTCCACCTTCATTTATAAATACCGCCTGGCCCTCTTTTTTTATTACCAACAATTGACTTTGCTTTTTTGGATACGTCAGCAAATTTATTTTTGTAATCTTTTACAAATTTGTTTAGAACAGGATTATGGTATTTTTTCAAATTATCCAAACACTCACCAATGAACTGCAAACGATACTCTATGTTTCCTGTTTGTTCCCCGGATTCAACATTTGCAAGAAAATATTCCACAGATCCCATATTATAGTACGCAGCGCTTATATTAAATTTGGCTTCTTCCGGCAGTATTTGCAAGCCAGGATATTTATCTAAAATCTCCGCATTTAATTCAAATTTCTTATTATTTTGCTTGTCTTGAGCCAAAGCGTAATTTAATGAAAGCACTAGTAAAATAAGAAAAATCGAGTTTTTAATGATCTTGCTCATCGTGTCCCCCTTTGGAAAAGACTACATTGGCTACACTAATCTATTGCTTACGGTCTGTCAATACTGACGGGGTGTTTATCCTCGGTTATAGTAATCTTATGAAACTAATCATCGGCTTAGGAAATCCGGGAGAAGAATACGAAAACACACGGCACAATGTAGGGTTTTTGCTTGTGGAGGAAGTCGCTCGCAAAGAGGCATCAAAATTTTCATTTGAAAAAAAGTTTAATGCCGAGGTGGCAAAATCTAGATTTAGTGATAAGCCAGTAATTTTGGCTAAGCCGTTTACCTTCGTCAATAAGTCCGGCGAAGCAGTCAGGAAGTTAAAACTATTTTACAAAACCAAACCGGCGGATATTATCCTGGTACATGATGATTTGGATATTGAGTTCGGCAGTTTCAAATTATCATTTGCCAAAGATTCCGGTGGTCACCGCGGAGTACAATCGGTAATTGATAATCTCAAAACTAAAAAGTTCTGGCGTCTGCGGATCGGCACGGCCAATCGCAAGCTTGCTAGCGCCCGCCATCAGAAAACCTTGAAAGCCAAAAAAGAATCGGTTGGCAATTTTGTCTTGTCTAAATTCACTCCGGCTGAACAGGCAGAACTCAAGAAGATAATAAAAAAAGCCCTTGAAAGGCTCTCGTCCGCAATATAAGTTTCTCTTAACCTGCCACAAGAGCGTTCCATATAGAATATCGGTTTTTAGGAGGGGTAAACCGATATTTTTATTTATGAAAAATTACTTGCGACAGGTTAGCAAAAACCTAACTGAATAATTGGTATAGCAAGCCACAAAAAACAAGTCAACATCTTGGGGCAGGTTTGCAAAAAATATGATTTGCAGTTAGTATCTGCCGCATGACTGAAAAAGATCTCAAATATCTGAATGCGATTAATATCCTAGTAACAGCCAAGTCTGGCGCGTTGCAGACAATACATGATGCTTTTAACGGCGACTGGGAACGTGCGTGGCAATCGGACCTTGCCAAATACATCCCCCGAGATAAGGATGCCGAAGGTCATTTTGTTAAAGTTAACTACGCCAAACTGCAGAAAAAAACAGATCACGACAAAGAGTGGATTAGACTCCAACAAGAAAAGATAGACTTAATGACAATACTTGATGATGATTACCCAGAACCACTCCGCCATATCCCGGATCCGCCATTCCTACTATATATCCGGGGCTCGCGTGAAGTATTGAGTAACAGTTGCTTCGCCGTCGTCGGCACGCGGGCACTCACTGATTACGGCAAAAGGGTAACGCCGCACATCTCGCTTGATATCGCCAGAGCCGGTTTTACTATTGTAAGCGGCCTGGCCATGGGCGTTGATACGCTGGCCCACAAATCAGCATTGGAGGCGGGGGCAAAAACCATAGCCGTTCTCGGCACGGGCACTGACGATAGAACGATTTTTCCGGTTCCAAACCTGGGTCTGGCCCGTAAAATAATAGAGAAAGGCGGGGCCGTCATAGGCGAATATGCCATCGGCACACACGGTACTAAGTTCACGTTCCCGCAACGCAATCGCATTGTCAGCGGGCTGGCAAGGGGAACATTAGTAGTGGAAGCAGATGAACAAAGCGGGGCGATGATAACGGCTAGACTTGCGGCCGAACAAGGACGGGATATGTTTGCCATTCCCGGAAATATTTTTTCCAAAACATCACAGGGCACAAATAGTTTGATAACAAAAGGCGCCAAAATGGTAACTTGTGCTGATGATATCCTGGAAGAATATGACCTATCATCCAAAAAAGTTGCCCTTCAGATTAAGCCAGACAATGAACTTGAGGAGAAAATTTTGGCGGTGTTATCAACTGAACCAATTACGATTGATGCTATAATTAGGCAAACAGGAATCGGAGCGGCGGAGATTAATGCCACGTTGATGCTGATGGAGCTTGGCAAGAAAATTAAAAATTTAGGCGGGAGGTTTGTTTTAAATGACTAGCTCGTCAAAAAATTACCGCTCGCCGTTATGCCTTATAGCACCATTTGCAACCCCAGCGAGGTTGCTGTATTCCGTTGAAAGCGTGGATTCGCCTCGCAGTGCGCTAGCGCGCAGACATTATACTGCTCGGCGACCATGCAATCCACTCTTTCAACGGTGCTATAAGGCATAATGGCTCGCTTTAATTTTTTAGAGAACTAGCACAAAACAAAACCTGCCTAAGTGGCAGGGCGAAGAATACGAATGGTCTAAACTTTTCAGCTAGGCAGTCTATTTCTAGACCCAATAATTCGTGATAATTCATTAGTTTCTTTTATCAACTTACTCAACTCGAAAAACAAGACTGTTCCAGATAAAAATACCATAGACCATTTGGAAATTATGAAAAGATTGGAAAATCCATGAATGGCATGTTCTAGACCTAATGCAACAAGCCCGAGGATAGCAAGAGTTAAGATAAAGTAACGCAAAAAGGGCATAAAATCTCCTTTTTATTGAATTTTTAGAGTACCGTTGATAAACTTATATCTTAACAACTAAAATGTCAAGTCTAGTCATCGTAGAATCGCCAACTAAAGCACGGACAATCAGCAAGTTCCTTGGGAGCGGGTTTTTGGTGCGCTCATCGTTCGGCCATGTGCGGGACTTGCCGAAGTCAAGACTCGGCGTGGACGTGGAACACGGCTTCAAGCCCAAGTATGTAATCTCGGCCAAAGCCAAACCGGTAATTGCCGAGCTCAAAGAAGCGGCTGGTAAATCCGATTCGGTGATACTGGCAACTGATGAAGACCGTGAAGGAGAGGCTATCGCTTGGCATTTGGCCGAAGCGCTAGGGCTTGACGGCAAAAAAGCCGAGCGCATTGTTTTCCATGAGATCACCAAATCGGCGATTGAAGAAGCGCTAAAAAATCCCCGCGGCATCGACTACAATCTGGTTGATGCTCAACAGGCACGCCGGGTGCTTGATAGATTGGTCGGCTATGAATTGTCGCCTTTTTTGTGGAAAAAGATCAGGCCTGGGCTATCCGCCGGACGCGTGCAGAGCGTCGCCTTGCGCCTAGTCGTCGAGCGTGAACGTGAAATAGAAAAATTCAAAAAAGATGAATATTGGACGATAGAAGTTGACCTGACTCAAAAAGACAAAGACCAGAAATTCCGAGCACGGCTTATTAAAATCGGCGAGAAGGCCCTTGGCAAGCTAGACATCAACGACAAGCCAGGAGCGGAAAAAATAGTTCAGGACCTAAACGGCGCCGCATACAAAGTCGCCGACATAACTAGCAAGGAAATTACACGTAATCCATCTCCGCCATTCACGACTTCCACGCTTCAGCAGGAAGCTTCCAGAAAACTGGGCTGGTCGGCCAAACAAACCATGGTCATCGCACAGCAATTGTACGAAACCGGCTATATTACCTACATGAGAACAGACAGTGTCAACTTGGCCGAGTTTGCTTTAGCTCAAGCTCAGCAAGTCATCGCTAGTCATTTCGGCAAAGAGTACGCCCTCGGCCAGCCGCGCCGTTACGCCACCAAATCCAAAGGCGCTCAAGAAGCACATGAAGCAGTACGCCCGACAGAACTAATAAAAATACCAGAAGCAATCAAAAAAGAATTGGATGCCCGCCAATGGAAACTTTACGATTTGATATGGAAAAGAACTATCGCCAGTCAGATGCAATCAGCGGTTTTTGACCAGACGGCGGTTGATATTGACGCCTCAAGCAAGTACACCTTCCGCGCCAATGGCCAGGTTGTGAAATTTGACGGCTTCATTCGGGCTTACACCGAAGGGCGTGACGAAATCAGCGATGAGGAAGCCGAGGGCCGCCTGCCGGAATTATCAACCGGCGAGATACTCAAGCTTACTGAGTTATTATCACTCCAGCATTTCACAGAGCCACCGCCACGCTACACCGACGCGACCTTGATCAAAGCTCTTGAAGCGCATGGCATCGGCAGACCATCTACTTACGCGCCGACGCTTACGACCATTCAAGACCGCGGCTATGTGGATAAAATAGAGCGCAAATACAAACCGACCGAAACCGGTTTCTCCGTCAACGATATGCTGGTTGAAAACTTTCCGGAGATAGTTGATATTAATTTTACTTCACACATTGAGGAAGAATTGGATGACATCGCCGAAGGCAAGATCAAATGGGTGTCGGTGCTTGAAGAATTTTACGCGCCTTTCAAAAAAAATCTTGATGAAAAAGTTAAAAGCGTGGAGAAGCTGACTGAAGTTTCCGATGTCCCATGTTCGCATTGCGGCAAAATGATGATCATTAAGTTCGGAAGATTCGGTAAATTTTTAGCTTGTCCAGAGCCGGGCAGTAAGATCACCCAGCCATTACCGGAAGAAGCCGCTCAGCTCAAAGCGCTCGGGGAAAAAACACAGGGCGAGATGTGTCCGATCTGCGGCAAGCCGATGGAGGTCAAACGCGGCAGGTTCGGCTATTTTTTAGGTTGTGTTGATTATCCGACATGCAAAGGTATTAAAAAAATTCTCAACAAAACCGGTTTCAAATGCCCGAACTGCCAGATCGGTGATATCGTTGAACGCAAATCACGCGGCCGCGGCAAGATTTTTTACGCCTGCAGTCGTTTTCCGGAATGTAATTTTCTGATGAGTAAAAAACCGGAAAGTGAAGAAGAATTGAAGCTAGCGCTTGAAGAGTGGAAGAAAAACCCACCTAAACCCAAGAAAGTTTATACCAAAAAATAGCCTCGAAACCTTATTTATTTCTTAAGATTAAAATACATCAGTCCAAAAGAGTAGCCCGGAATAATACGCAAATTTAGCTTGCCCAGATATTGATCCGGCCCGACTTGGACGATTTCATCAAGTATCAGTTTCAGCCAAAAAGGATTGCCGGGCAAGTTGTAATCTATCTTGAGGACATCAAGGTTCTTATCATGCAGACCTTTACCGATGTAGGTCTTAAAAGGATAGCGTTCGCCTTTTATACCGTTGCCGTCATCAAAAATGTTTAAACCCGTTGAATCCGTTGGATTGAACTTTTTACCCAGCCAAGAAACCTTTTTGCCGGGAACTGTTCCGGAATACAAACCTTCGGGTTTAGGATCAGGAACTGACCCGGCCAAAAATACTTTCTGATTAGCATCATTTTGTATCTGCCAAGTGCGGATTATGCCGGCTACAGTAGCAACAACCGCTACTATGATTATGATTTTTAAAAAAGATAAGATTACTAACAGGAAAGATGCCATTATTATACATTATACAAATAACAAAACATCTTGCAAAATTAGTAAACGCATCAAAGTCTTCAACGTTTAATTTTCGACAAGATTTTAAGGCCTGGCTCTGTACTGTTAATCAGGAATCAAAGAAATATCTCGCTTACATGAAGATTTAAATTTATTGCTGATGGATTTGAAAAAGAATCAAAAATGAGCTAGAATATAGGGATTGGAAGGGTATGCAAATGGTCAAGCGAGCGGTTTGCTAAACCGTGACGGTCTAAAAAGCCGTTTGTGGGTTCGAATCCCACCCCTTCCGCCTTCACCACTTGCTTAGTTCATTAAATATCGCTAAAACAAGTAAGAATGGCTATCTCAAAACGTATTGTACAAAACTTACTAAAGCGGGCGGACGTGCAAGTGGGAGGCAATAGGCCGCAGGATATTATCGTGCATGATCCTCGTTTTTATGGAAAAATCCTCAAGCGGGGTTCCCTCGGACTTGGCGAGTCTTACATGGCAGGCTGGTGGGATAGTGATGCGGTAGAC
>JBGQJN010000009.1:0-26923 GCA_041499075.1 Minisyncoccia bacterium
CCCGCATTCCTCCCCAGACCCCTCCTGCGGGCGGGACGGGAGCCGAGGCAGGGCGAATCCATATCCCCAGTCAAATGTTTCGCCCTGCCGAGTCCGAATTTCTTTCAAAAAAGGTTCGCGCAAATGCTATAATAACACCACCAAACGAAACATTGTCGGAATTAAGAAAGCGGAGCGATTTTGCGGGAGCCAAAATCGCGCTGTCAATTTTTTCAAAACCCTTTCCGCCTACGGCGGAAGCGGTGAATTCCCAAAGTTCCCCCCAATTGCATGAATGAACTCAAACCAAAATATTTTCTCTACGCGAGGAAATCAACAGAGGACGATGACCACCAAATAATGTCCATTGAGGCACAGCTTTTTGAGTTGCATGAATATGCACGTAGAGAAAATCTTGAAATTATTGAGGAATTTCAAGAATCGAAAAGCGCAAAGAAACCCGGTCGTGAATTATTTAACGAAATGATGGCCCGCATTGATGAAATAGACGGTGTAGGTATTCTTGCGTGGCACCCCGATAGACTTGCTCGCAATAGCGTTGACGGCGGGCGCATCATTTACGCAGTAGACACGACCAAAATCGTTTCTTTGCGTTTTCCGACATTTTGGTTTGAGCCAACTCCGCAAGGCAAATTTATGTTGCAGGTGGCGTTCGGACAGAGTAAATACTACAGCGATAACCTCGTTGAGAATATTACGCGTGGTATCCGCCAAAAAGTCCGTCGAGGCGAGTGGTTGGTGCGCGCTCCCTTTGGCTATGTGAACAATCCGAAAACGAGGAATATCGAACCTCATCCGACCAAATCGCGTATCGTGGTAAAAGCGTTTGAAGAATACGCCAAAGGGACGTACACCCTTGGCACTATCGCCGACTTTTTGGCGGATCACGGCGTGTCTACGAAAGGAACGCCACCTGCCAAAGCTTCCGTCGCTCGTATGCTATCTAATCGCGTGTATCTCGGCTTTACCTATCACAAGGGCGAGTATTACGACGGAAGCTTTGTGCCAATTATTTCTCCGACACTGTTTGAAGCAGTCCAAAAAATGCTTGCGAAAAAATCTCGTCCTCGCGTGCAAAAAGTGCCTAACCATTTTCCATTTGCACAATTCGCTCGGTGCGGTGAGTGCGGAAGTATGATTACGGCTCAATACGCTACAAATCGTTTTGGCACTAAATATACTTACTATCGCTGTACCAAAAAGAAAGGTGTTTGCCGTCAGCCGTATCTATCATCTTCCGCACTCATTTCGCAAGCAAAAAATCTGCTTCAATCAGTGTCGCTTCCTCTTTCAGAAATTGAGAACATGGAAAAGCAAATTGACTTGTGGGAGAAAGAATCAATTTCCGAAAGAGGAAGTGTTGACCAAAATCTTAAAACAAAACTTTCCGAAACGAAGGAGAAGCTGGATAAACTTGTTTCTATTTATCTTGACGGCGATATTGAACGAGAGATTTACTTACAACGAAAAGACCTTCTCCTTCGTCAGAAAGCAAAGTTTGAGGAAAGTTTTAAGGATTTTGGGCAACAGAGAAAAAATTGGATCGAACCCTTGCGGAGTTTCGTTTTGTCTTTGAGAGAAGCCGTTATTTTGGAAAAAGGCGAAAACTATTTCGCATGGAAAGAGTTTTTCCAAAAAATCGGCTCTAACCCCACTCTCAAAGACAAAACGCTTTCATGTAATTGGGGGGAGCTTTGGGAATTCACGGCTTCCGCCGTAGGCGGAAAGGGTTTTGAAAAAATTGACAGCGCGATTTTGGCTCCCGCAAAATCGCTCCGCTTTCTTAATTCCGACAATGTTTCGTTTGGTGGACCCACGGGGAGTCGAACCCCGGACTAGTCCATGCCATGGACTCGTGTTACCGCTATACTATGGGCCCTGATTAGTAATGACTGATACACAACTTTGAGACTAGGATGCTCTTGCTGGTACTATTTGGTTTTGCTAAAATTAATTTATGTATAGAACACATTCGATCCAAGAAATACAGAAAATAAAGGATTTAAGAAGATCTGGCCACAGTATCAATGATCTGGTCAGGATTCTTTCTATTCCCAAAACCACAATATGGCATCACATCCAGAGCTTAAAGATTCTACCGAAATATAGCAAAATTCTTAGGGAGAGGCAAGGCGGAAGCAAAATAAAAAAAGAGAAAGAACTACTAAAAGCCAAAGAAGAAGCCAAACAATTATTGGACACAGAATCCAGAGACCTTTATATTATTGCCCCGGTTCTATATTGGGCAGAGGGCAGTAAACGACGCTGTGAATTTGTCAATACAGACGGTGAGATGATTAAGCTGTATCTAAAAATTATTCGTGGCAATTTTAAGATTTCAGAGAATTTGATTCAGCCGGTTCTCAGGATATTCTCAAATCATGATAAAAACGAAAGTTTGAACTATTGGTCTAAAATAACAAAAATACCCGAAACTAAATTTCAAATTTATTTTAACGATGGTGGAATTAGCGGTAGAACTCCTTATGGAATGTGTAGAATTGTAGTAAGGCGAGGCGGATACCTTTTAAAATTATTTAAAGCTATAATAAACCAGCTATGTGCAGACAACAATTAACACTGCCCCCGTAGCTCAATGGACAGAGCTCCTCACTCCTAACGAGAAGATAGAGGTCCGATTCCTCTCGGGGGCACCACTTAGTGCGGGGTTCTGGGTGACCTTGGTTGTCGCCTTTCATGGACGACCTAGGTTCCCGACCACCCTGTACGAAACAAAAATACCGTCGCAGTTTTGCAACGGTATTTTTGTTTGACTACTCCGTTTCCGGCCGTAGCGTTATCACTTTGTCTTTGAGGATAAGCCTGCTTTTCAGATTCGACAACAGCTCTCGTTTTTCTATAATCGATCCTTCAGTCAGGAGATAGACGGCATAGGATTTGGCGTCGAACTCTTCGTTTTCGGCATGCTTCTCCTTGCTCTTGCCCAGGGCGATCTTCCTGAACTTGTTGTATCGCGATATCTCATCCTTGAATTTTTCCTTGACTCCCAGCTCGTTAATATCGAGCGTATCAAGGATCTTTGTAATCTGCTCGATGATGTCCTCCTCCTTGATGTACCCGCCTTTGCACTCCGGATCCTTGGCTTTCGTACATCCATAGTAGACGTACCGATGAGTATTCCCGTTCTGCTGATACTTGAACTTCTCGCAGGCCGTGACGCCCGATCCGCATAACCCGCAGGATATCAGTTTCGTGAAGGCGAACTCCTTATCGTTATTTTTGTTGATCTCGCTCCGGACGAGTTGTGTTTGCGCTTGGTCATATAACTCTTTCGTAATGATAGGCGTATGCAATCCGGTGTACCAGTTGCCGCTCCCGACGGGATATTCGAACACTCCATAATAGAAGGTCTTTTTGAGGATCATAAAGATATTCGATACCGAAAGATGTTTTCCGGCCGTCGTTTTAAACTTCGCTTCGTGCCGCAGCCAGTGGTGAACTCTTCTTCCTGACCATTGCTCGTTCGCGACCTTCTCAAATATCTGCTTAACGATAGGAGCACGCACCGGATCGACGATCACTTCGCATGGCTTGTCTTTGCGCTTTTCGTTCAGGTATCCAGTCGGGGCCATCGAAGGACGCAGGCCTTGTTCGCATCTCGTCCGCAGCCCTCGCTTCACGTTTTCCGACTTATTGTCGTTTTCCAGTTTTGCCGTCGAGCACAGGATCATCAGCATGAATTTCTCGCTCGGAGAATTCGAGAATTTTTGGCTGAAGGTTCTAATCTCGATAAGTGCCTTTTGATCCATGAGATCCACTAGACTACCGAGATCGCCTGCGTTCCTACTCAACCGATCAGGTGCCCACGTAAGGATGCCGCTGAACTTGCCGCCTCGTATGTCTTTGAGAAGCTCATTGAACACCTCTCTTTGACCAGTTGCTTTTGCCGAATGGCTCTCTTTCCTGATCTCCGTAATTTCAAGCCCATCACGCTCGGCGATCTTGATCATCTCCTTGATCTGGCTATCTATTGAAAGGACTTGCTGTTCCTCGGATTCCGTTGATTTCCTTGCGTATAAACAGTAGGCGACCTTTACTGGCAGCGGTTGGTTGGTTGAGGTCGCCGCTCCTGCCGACCCCTTAATTTGGTTAGTCATACCCTAAGGGATGACGCAACCCCGCGAGGGCGTCCAGAGTGGTCGAAGTTGATAACTAAAAGATCGATATTAGGCGACAAATAGGCGAAGAATGCAAATAATTCAAGAAGCTACTGATATAAATCCGTTATTCCGTACTCGTTCTGCAGAAGAAATTAAGGCAAAAGAAAAGGCACGTTTTTAGGGGTAAACGTGCCAACAAACCCTTTTGCGCGTTTCAATTGCGCTTGTGCTAATCAATCCTCGAATTCAAGGGCGACGCGCTTGATGCGGCGGAACCGGACGAACCGGTAACCCTGCCCGCGCGCGCCACGGAACTCGATCTTGGACGGATCGTTTTCCTCGACCGCTTCCGACCACAGCATCCGGATGCCCTCGTTGCAGAGCACTTGGATCACCGATAGCGGAGCCACGATCACCATGTCGTCGTAGCCACCTTCTCGGAATCGCTTGGCAATCTGCCGTGCGTCGTCGAAAGGTTTTGCTTCTTGCTCCACGACTGTGTCCTGGCCATGCTCTTGTCGGAGCGTTTCAATTTGCCTCCGGTGCGGTGCATGCCGAGACATCCATAGAATCTTCTTTGCCATACTGTTGTCCTCCTCAAAGAACTAGTTTCGTCTGATCGGCCCTATGCCGGATCATGACATAGAATTATAGCGTGTTTTAAGATAAAAGTCAATACCAATAAGCAAAAGCACGACCAATGGCCGTACTTTGTTGCTATGCATTTTTACATACTACATTCGGTTTTCTATTTTGTATTTAGTAACTGCCGAGACATTTGCACTACCTTTTACCGCTTCCAATACCTCTTGCTCTCCGCTCAGTTCAGAAATGCGATCAAGAATATCTGAAGAGGAGTTGGGATTGTTTGCAATAACCATTTTTACATAGTCGTTAGCTCCTTCTGCCAAGCGGCGCAGGGAATTAGGCGGTGTGTTTGGATTACATGCAGATAAAGTGCGGACATTAAAATTTTCATCCATAGACAACAGATTTAAAACGAAAGGGTCACTGGAGTCGGCCGCTTCTTTTCTTTTTCTTTCTATTGGCCAATCCGTTACTTCTTGTTTCCTACCATCGAAACCACTGTCGATTTCACTACAAAGATCATCGATTTCAGCCAGCAGACGCTTGCCACTGGTTGATTGCTCAACGTCCTGGAGTAAATTATCTATCTTGCCAAATTGTGATTCAAAATTTTCTCTCATAGTTTTGTAAATTAATCGAATGTTGAGTCTATCTGATCCTCGACTTTTCTAATAAAGGCATCTGACAGTTTTTTAACATCGGGGACTTCGACCGCATTTTTGCCCCACGTCTGGGCTATGGTTTGAGCCGCTCCGGCCATTCCAATACCAGTAATAACCATATCCTTTTTATGCTTTTTAATCACTGCTTGAATTGATCCTTCGCCCGATTGTCCGTCGGTCATAAAATACACAAAATTATACGACCGTCTAAACTTATCAGTGAATTTTTCCATGCTGGTGCAAGCGGCATCAAGAGTGACGACATCGGGTGTTCCTTGGTCAGCATTAAGAAGTACCATTTTTTGCAAATCATCCCCAGAAATATCCTGTTCAAAACCTTTGAGGAAAGTAAATTGATCGGGACCGCCAAAGGTTACGATTTCCAATGGGATATCAAGTTCTTTGGCAACCTCAACCAATGCTACCGCGAGCTTCTTTTCCTGTTCAATAATTTCTCCGCCACAGGAACCCGAATTGTCTATAACGAGAGTCCATGCGAGCTGGGGTTTTTCAGGGGCTCGCTTACGTTCAAATGAATTGGGACTAATAACTGTACGGCCCTCTTTGCTTCCTAAAATATTTTGCGTAAACCCTCTCTGTAGTCGAGATCCTCGTCGCTGATTTCGTTCACGGATGTATTCTTTATCGAGTTTAAATTTATCTATGAAGAAATCCTTTAGGTCGTTTATAAAGTCCTTAGTTGATTCCATGTAGTCAACGTAGACACGCAAGGCTTCTCCATCCAATCCAGACATCTCCCGGTACATTGCCTCCATTTTTGTTTGCTGTTGCCGTTTGAGCTCTTCCAATGTTTCCATTTGTCGAACATGGGCTTGGCTAAGTTCAGAGGTTTCCGCTTTTAGGCTTTCAGCCACCAATTGACTCACATTTTTTGCTACAAGGTTGCCACTTTCGTCTTGAGTGGAGAATTTACTTCCAACCATCGCCTCGGCTTGTCGAAGTTGCTTTAGTAATTCCTCATTTGGTTTACCGAACATACCCTCTACAGCTCCTTCGTGGGTCTGACCGCCTTTTTGAAATTGGTCATGCGATTGATCTTCGGATTCGCCAGTTGATTCACCAGGCTCTCCATCTGAAGGCTCTCCTTCTCCCGGTTTACCCTTGCCTTGACCTTCTCCCTGACCGGGCTTTCCATCTTCCATCATTTCTGACATCTGTTGCATTGCATCCTGCATTTGTCCTGCCATATCTTGGGGACTTGCACCGGAGGCAAGGCTTTCTTGCATTTCAGCAAACTGTTCGAGTAATTGATCTATAGCTTCTTGGCCCGAGCCGGGTGATCCACCCTCGCCACCTTGCTCTTTAGCTTGATTGAGCATGTCTTGCATTTGAGAAAGCATTTCTTGCATCTCTTGAGCGGACGGCATGCCACCAGCTCCGGATTCCGATCCACCTGGCTCACCACCGCCTTCTCCGCCAGGTTGACCGCCTTGTGGCGATCCTTCCTGCCCACCCTCACCGGCACCTTCGCCTTGTCCGGATTCTGAACCAGATTCACCCGACTCATCTCCTTGTTCTTTTCCATCTCCGGATTCGCCGCTTTCTGATCCTTGATCTTCGCCCTCGCCTTGCTCTGAATCTTCTGATTTGTCCGATTTATCAGAATCGTTAGTTTTATCTTCTAAAGCGGCGTTGATAGCCTCGTATAAATAATAATATTTTTTAGGATCATGCTGTCCAAATCCATTCAAGCGATTTAAATAAAGACCTGACATGCCAGCTCTATCCACGCCGCTATAAATTACAGGCATGGCCATTCGGTAAAAATGACCCCACTCAATTTCACCCTCTTTTACCGGTTGAGATCTACTCCCACTACCGCCTTTGTACCAAAATTTAGCAAGGGGCTTCGGGAGTTGAAAATTCACTAAAAAATTATCGCTAAAACCATCTGCTCCTAGTTCCGGCTGTTGTGATAAAAATTCTTGAGCCGCCTGTGATCCATATATTGAAAAATCGGGGACGTCATAACTGCGTTCCATCATTTTTTGCATCATCTTGTCCGTAAATTTCGGATTGTGTTGTTGATAGCCAGTCATCAAAAGACGCATGGCAGTGCGATACACCTTTGACGTACCTTGAGCGAATGAACGGATTTTTTGTAAATGCTCTAACTGTTCAGGAGTAAGATTGGCCTCATCAATACCGTACTCTTTGATGTTATAGGTTATTGGCCCCTCTTCCGGCTTTGCGAGTTCCTCTTCCAAAGCTCCGCTTTCCGCAATTTGCTTTGCAACCTCTTCTAACTGCTCCAGTTGCTCTTTCAGTTTTTGCAGTTCCTCCTCTGTAATCTCATCTTGCGTACCAGCTTCTTTTGCTTCCTGCATGGCCTTTTCGGCTTGCTGTTTCATCTGTTCGGCTTGCTTGCCGATCTCCTGCATTGAAGGATTTTTTTCTTGCGGTTTTGCTTCCGGCTGTTGGCTAGGCTTTTGGAGTTTTTCTAATTGTTCTTTGGCCTGTTGCAGTTGCTCTTGCAGGTTTTTTGCCAAGAGATTTTCTTCTTCTTTCCGCTCTTGTTTTTCCGCAGAACTAAGCTCCTGCTGTTGTGGTCGTTTTGATTCTTTTTGCTGTTCCTTTTTTGATTCTTGAGACGGTTTTTTATTAGATTTGCTTTGAGGCTTCTGCTTCATTTTTTCCATGAGCTTCTGCATCTTCGCCTGTATCTCTTTTGCTTGCTGTGTTCGAGCAGAGGCTTCCGGATTCTTTTCTCCTTTTAATTCCTCGAGAAGTGCTTCAGCTTTTTTATCGTGCGGTTCACTATCTTTTGATTCCGTTTGAGCTGGGCCGGACAGAGCAACTAGTTTTGAGAACTTCGGCCATAGGAAGTCACGCACCAGCTGGACTTGTTTTTTCGGCACAGCCATTTTGACGCTCTGATCTAAGACGGATCGAGTTTGTTTATCAAAAATTTCTTGTACCGCTGGGTGAGCACTACCTAAGGCATGTTCAAACTGCTCGGCCGGGACGAGTCCTGTCTGGGATAGGGAGTAGAGAAGTGTAAGATCAACTGCTTGCTTATAGGGTGCAGATTGAGCTACGCCGTCTGCGATTTGCTGGGTATTTATCTCCTGTTCGTATAAAGCACGAAAGTTTTCCTGCGGCGTATCACTATGGGAATTCTGCATCTCCAAATAGTTGACCGACGCTTCGTGCGTAGCCTCAACTAAAGATGTAAGAAGTTCTGGAGCAACCTTATTTTCATAGCACCATCCGCGCAAAGCGTTGATCTCGCTGTCTATGGGATAGTTGAGGTTTCCTATTTCGTGTCGCAAGCGAGCATTAACAAGACGCCGGTCGCCGGAGAGCGACTCGCGTGGATAAATAATGACGTTAGGAATGTCGGTCGAATTGTCAGGGCTTTTCGCAACTCCCCATGTGTCACCGGCAAGAGCTTGCACTCGAACTTTACCGGAGAATCCTTTTTGTTCAATTCGACGAACTAAACCATGCGCCAAAATAGGGATGATCTCATTGAGATCACGTTCAGCTTCAGAAACCTTAGGTTTCTCTGGTGTAAATTGTATTCCTGATTCTATAGACATAAAGCATACTTTTCATCACTATCTGATACCCTCAGCGAGAATCAGCATCATGGCGTCTTTATCGGTTTTGCCACGGCGGTATGTGTCAGTGTGTGGCATGTACGTCATCGCAATAGCATATTGAGCGCCGTTCCACCCAGCTTTCCAACCGGGCATTTTTGCAAGATCGGCTTCCCATAAATGGTTTTCAGAATAAAATCTTGCGGCCTCGATAGAGCCACGCAATGAAATATCGCGCTCCATTCTTGTCTCGCCAGTTCTTGACTTATAGGCTTCCGCTACTTGGCGAGTCCGGTCGGAAATAGCCACAATATTTTTGAGGTCTTTTATGATCTTCACAACTGTACTATCGAGTGAGATTTGCGCTCCTACGCCGTTGATCACATAATCCCACGCTTTGCGGAATTGTTCGTCGTTAAGGTCTTTAAGGGGACTAATGTTCTCTTTGAGGATAAGTGCTTCGTCATGAGTAAACTTTTCTCGATTTGTAGTCGAGTCGGTTTCTCGAAATGGAGGATAACCCATGGTCATGATGTTGGACCGGTCATCAATCGTTTCCGGTAAGTCCTCAACACCATCGTATTCGGCTGGGTTCATCAGTCCGACAAACATTACGCCCGGTGCCGCTTTTATGACTTGATCATTCAAGAACACAGTTCTATCTCCATCAAAGAGAGAGTTGAAGAACTTGGCAACATTGGGACGGAGCAGGTTGAGCTCGTCTAATTCAAGCACGGCATTTGGGGTAGTGACTGCTGTAAGAATACGAGTAGGGATTCTTACCACTTCACCGTCCGAAAGCTCCACGTCATAGGTAAGGTCGCGCTCTTCCTTATCCGGAGAACAGGCATAGCGGAAGAGTGGACGATTTGTTTCGCCACAGTAGAAATCCGCAAGTTTATTTTTACCAGTACCACGAGGGCCGACAATAACAGTCATGCCCTTGGCAGTCAGCTTCTCCCACTCAGGAGCTTTTTTCTCTTTCACTAAATTCTCCAGATACGCATTATTTCCAAGACCGAGCTGACGGTTGACGAGTGTCGCAAACCACGCAAACTTTCTTTCGAAGTAAGGAGTCAATTTAAAATGGGAGTCACGGGGCGGCACAAACTCATTCATGCTCTCATCAATGGAGCGCAGGAATTGTTGAGTGCGGATGATGTCGGCGGCACGTTCTGCAAAGCCGTCCAGATCATCGATCCCAGACCCATTAAGCTTAAGCAATTCTTTTAATTTTTCTGGATCAGTGAACGCCTCTATCTGAGAACTTAATTGTTTTGCTTTTTCGTCATAGTCAGTATCATCAGGATTTAACTCGCCGTATTGTCTTGCGAGTTCTCCGAGATTGGTCAGTGCTTCGTTGAACGCTTTCAATTCACCACGTCCTTCGAGAACTGCATCAACGGATTCTAATCGATCTCCTCTATGCTTTTCGGAAAAATTCATCAATTCTCCCGGCTTGGCGACGTGAGTTAAGCCGTGAGCATCTTTAACAAAACGTACTTCAGAAAACTTTTTGCCGCCGGATACGAACACTTTGCCTGGGACCGCTTTCCATTCGGGATTTTCCTCTGGTCGCTGGCAAATCGGCACATGAACGTTACCGATATTGATATACTGTCCTTCTTGGTCAAACTGGCGCGGTGTTTCCTCTGTTTTTGCCGAGGAAGGGGGCGTCGCTCTCTTACGTTCAGATCTTTGAGCCGTTGTTGTTTCAGCCACAGCGACTGGTGCTTCGGGCTCGTTTTGGAGATTCGATTCTAATGCATCGAGTTCTTCGAGCGACCCTTCTAATGCAGTGACCATCTCATCTCGGCCCTTACCAGCGGAACTTTTCCAATCTGCAGGCAGGAGACGAGCTTTTTCTAAAGATTGCAAAACCTTTCCTCTTTTTTCAGAAATTTGTTCAGGAGTAAGTCTTGCTTCCGCTTGCGGTGGCGGAGTCTGTTCTTGCGGTGTTGGTTTGTATTCAAAAGATTCTTTCATATATTTTAAATTATTTAGTTTCCACCGCTTCTTTAAGGGAAGCAATTAACTCATGTACGACCTTTGGGGACTCTTTGGGATAATTCAACAAGACCTTATCATTTTCCGCAACGATTCTGATATGGCCCTCATATCCTGGAACTCCGAACAGCCACCGGCCGACGGTATCAACTTTGATTTTTTTACCCTCATTGCTCTGACCCTTGGCATCACACTCAATCGACTGATCATAAAGAGGCAGTGTGCGAGCCGCTTCATGTATTAATACTTTAGCCGTCAATCCGAACGGTTTCGACGAATGAACGTCAACCTGCATATCGAGCGGCATTGCGGTATCCGGAAACGTTGTTGCTGTTTTTTTCATATGTGTAAGTTAATTGATTATACTATTTCTTCGTGACCAGCGGAGAAATAAGGAACGGGAATCTTGTAATTTCTTCGACCGTGAATCCTGCTTCGACCGTCTTGACTGCGGCCTCCATATTACCGGCTTTCGCAATCGCTATTACCACGTCCAGACCACCTTTCTTCAAGGATTCTCTTAGCGATTCCGATATACCGTTGTCGCTACTACTTCTGGATCGGCGTGAACTGCTATTACTGTCGGTATTAATATAATTGTTTACCTCTACCGCCTTATCAAGCCTACAACTTTTGGCAACAATCTTTCGGACACTATCGATACCAAAAGCATCAACGGCTTGTGTGACAAAATGTCCCTTACTATAATCGCCAGCGTATTTTTCAAATAAAATTATTTCTTGTAGGTTCGTGGCAATTTCTTTTGCTTTAAGGGCATTGCCGACCTCCAAAACACCACTAAGGGCAGATCCTTTGTCCAAAACTTGTTCAATTTCTTCTAGGCTAAAGGTATCCAGCGCGGAATCTAAATTATAATATTCTCGCGTTCTAGTTAATTTTTTTGCTAGTGCGTGAGTAGCATCGAAACCGGAATCTAGTTGATGTTTCTGTAGAGCTTCTTTGACTTGGCTATATTCACTGTAAGCAATGCCGTCGGAAAAAATCTTTTCAACTTCGGGTAACGGCAGGCCTTTCAATCCGGCAGTGAAATCATCTAGATCACGAACATTCTTGGCGACACTTGCTATTTGTGCAATCTCTAGCTCATAGCCAAATTGTCGCGTGTTATTCAAAACTGCCACAGCAATTGGCAAATTGACGTCTTGTTTTAGTAAGGTTCTAATTGCCTCCAGATCAAATGTTCGCATTGCATCGTCTAACCCATCAATGTTATGCGATGCTATTTCCGCAACTTCGATTGGAGATAAATCATGGCCGTATTTTTCAGTAACCTTTTTAACAGTAGTTACCGATTGTAGGTTTATACCTTGATCCATGAATTGTTTAACTTGCTCCAAGTCGTACATCTTCAATGCTTCGGTCATCCCGTGATATGACTTGGTCGCCATGCTCTCAAGGTCAGCTAATGGGACTTCATAATCAAAGCGAGAAAGGATATTGCCCACCTTCGACATTCCCTGTAGTTTTTGTTGAGCGCCATGATCCTGCCCCTTCGCTTTTTGTACGAGCGTTTGAACAGTTAGCACATCTTCTGGGCCTACTTCTCGCGCACCGGTAATGATATCTGCTAGAGCACGAGTAGTAATTTGCTCGTCACTTACTCCTTGCTTCAGGAGTCTATGTGACCTCTTGATTGTTCCGAGTGGGGCATAATTAATCCAGTCAACAAGACCGCTCAACGGCTTGCTACCATAGTTACCACCTTCGTGATTAAAAGCAAAATGCAAATCTAAAGCCTTTTGAGCTAAGCTCTTTCTCTTTTCATATCTTTGATTAACGATACCTTGACGCTCTTGAAGGGCGGCTAATAATTCGTCGGGAGACCGTTTGGTTAAACGATCTACCTCATCTCTATAATCCTTATCTAAGTTAGCCAATTTTTCTTCATAGCGACGTTGGACGGTATCGAGTATTTCCTGTTTTTCCGAGTCAGGAATGTCGTATGTGTCAATTTTGACTTTAGATTTTTCTAGCCAACGATTTACTTTCTCCGTCTCACGTGCTAGCCAACGTTCCTGTTTCTGAGTGGCAAAGTTGTTTTCTCGTGTTGTAAATTCCTGTTTTGCGTTTTCGTCACCTTCTCGCAAAAGCTTAAGTTGGCCAAACAATCTTTTGTGCTCGCCATCGTATCTATTAATACCAGATTTTCCAATGAATCGTCCGATGTTTCGCAAATCAGATTCCTGAATTTTTACGCGCATTCCTCGAATCTGTTTTTTCACACTCGGATCACCTAACCGTGCCCACGCGATAGATTCTTGAATTGATCCCATATATGGCGATCCCAAGGGGCGACCGGGATCATTATAATTCATAGCTTCTTCCAGCCAATTCGCCGCCTGAATAACAGCTCGATGCTCCAAAACTTCTTCATCAAGAGGTTCCCCTTTACGTTTTTGAACAATGAGCGCCTTTGATTCTTCAAAAGTTTTTCTCAAAAAAGTATAGCCATAGCCGATTCTTTCGCTTTGAGGACGGTCATCGCTGTTTTCCAAATTCATCCATAGATATTTTGTCAACCAACGCCCACTGCCGACACCAACACCAATTCCAGAATTAAATCCCTTTAGAGCAGGCAGTAAATGTTTATTTCTTGTGTTTTTTGCTTTGAGTCTCTTTTCTGTGACTTGGTAAATGCCGAGTTCTGGCGTACCTTTCATTGAGGCAAACTCTATATCTCTTAAAAGACCAACTCTTATAGTTTCAGGAGTGGCACTTGAAGCATCGATAGGATATTCTTTTTCTACTTGTACGTACTCACGTTTTTTATCATCCCACTCTGATTCCGTCTGTTTCTTAGTTGCTTCACCAGTTATAAATTTTTGGTAGAAATTTAAACGACCAGCCAAGTATCGATATGAGCCATCAGATTCAGCATAATCACGAACACAAGCTACCGCGTCAGTAAGTGACATCGAATGCAAAATCTCTAGCCGTTCAATACTGTCATGAGTTTCGCTAAATTGTTTTATTTTTTCTTTGTCTGAGATTCTCTTGTCACCTTCTAGGTAAGTTAAGATTTTTTCAAAATTAAAATTACGGCCTTCTTTCGACGCAAATTTTTCCTCTGCTTCATCAAGTGGAGTTTCTAAATCAAGGGCTTTGCGCCACTCGCTCGGGTCTTTAATACCAGCATCCTCCAGCTCACGCTGGATGTGCTCTTTTGGGTTCATTGATTCAAAATGTAATCTTTCGCTCATAATTTTGGGGTTTGTTAAAAAGACAGCGCTCCTACGAGAGCGCTCAAAATCATGATCCGGCGGCGAGAAAGGGAGACGGCCTTATTGGATGGAATAGTAAAAAGCGCGGAGCGCTTTTTACTCTCTCTCTCTCTCTCTCTCGTATTGCGCCATAATTTTGTACGCCCTGTTTTCTCATGGTGTTTCCTATATAAATGAGGGTAGTCATGGATTAATTTATGACTACTCTGACATAATTGTACTAAAAAATCAAAGTAAATGCAACGGTTTCTGCCCTTAGTTTTTTGTACGCCGAGACCGTCTCGGCCTTCTCCTACTCTCCTGAGTTGATGTATTAGGCTGGTAATATCTGCAGGTAAACAAGAGTGGCGCAAACCCCTGGGGCGCCTAGAGCGCCCGAAGTAGACAACCTGTTGGTAACTCCGACTTCGCAAAAGCCTATATGTAAGCTAAGGTACGTGGACTCAAAGGTCGATTTGAGCTAAAATACATTAACAACTGAATATTACTGGTCGGAAGACCAGGCACCTAACCCCGAAAGTTTTTCTTTCGGATATGGTGTGGAAACCCTTGGAAGATACTGAACCCCGCGTTCAGCGACTCTTCCAAGGGTCATATCGGGAAACTGGTATGGGACCGCAAGGTCTAGCTGGCGCGGGGTTCTGTGTATCCAAAATCCCATCGCCAGCCCAACAGCTGGTCGTTTTTATTTCTATAAACAATAAACACATGTATATACCAATTTGGATTTTGATACTCGCTGTCATCGTCATTCTCTATTTTCTGGATAAGCGATTCGGACGGCTTGAAGGCAAAATAAACCGGCTGGAAAATCCGGACGAAGATGTTGAAGAAGATATCGAGGATGAGCCTGCAGTCGATGGGAACAACCTTCTTTCCTATCAAGCCAACATCTGTATCGAACCCAACTGGATCAAGATTATCCGTTTGTGCTTTCCGGAAATCAAAAGCGGTGATGAGGCATGGAAATTCGTCGAGGGGTTATATAAAGATCGTGAGTTAAAGCTGAAAGAAGGAGAGGGTTTGTTCCAAAAGAATTTTAACTTCATCGAATTCTACGACAGCGTTTCCGGCTTGAACCCCATATGGTCAGAAGATTATAAAGGTTTTCTCGATGAACCGGAGATTGACGGCAAGATGTTTCATCCGAGGGGCACTTCCCGTGGCCCAAACGGTGGGAAACTTTGGGATGCCATTCATCGCTATATAAGAATCTCTCCTTTCTATATCGGCTTTGAAGCTGATATACCAATGCCGGACGTAGGCGTATTGGATAAAGACAAATTCTTTAAATTCCCTTATTACGAGGTTACAAATTTTTTTACGAGCGTTCAAAAAAACTACGACGCATTCGGTGGCGGAGAACTCATGGTCAAAACGTTCCCGAAGAAAATCCAAGAGTTGTTTGATAAGTACGAAATAAAATATGATCCATGGTATTACGATGGTTATGGAGATGTTGAGCCCAATAAGAAATTGGTGAAATCGAAATGGCTCGAAGATAACGGCATAGAACTATACGACCAAAAAATGAAAAGCCACACGTTCCGTGCCCAATATTGCAGTATTACAATCAGAATGAAATTTTTTGATCCTGCAGATCGATAGTTAGCGCCCTTATGGTAAGGCGTCTGATGCGTCTTCGATTCGTTTCCGCCGTAGCCTATTTAATTCTTCGATATACGGCGCTATGCCACTGTCACGTTTCTTGTATTCAGAGCTACCATATTCAGGAAAAGTGACTTTACAGGGAGCGCTAATGACAAATTCTCGCATTTGCTCGATCAGGGTTTCTTGGGGTGGAGAATCATTCGTTGCCGAATCACGAAACTCTTGGCTGGCCAAGCAAAATGCCTTTCTCGCCTCACCCACGTTGGTCAAATCGTAATCCGGAAAGAGAAAATGACTCTGATCCATATCTTCTACGATTTTGAGAAGATATTCTCGAATCCACGTATCGTCCGCAAATTTGTTGCGGAATTTTTGAACTGATTCTGCGTCAGGGAATCTGCTGGGCCATAATACTTTCTTACGATCATCCATGAATGGGTATGCTCGAAACATGCCGTCGAACCTGCCTCTATCAATATCGTCCTTGAGCTGCATGATGAAAGAGTTCGGAGAGAGAAGGTTCCCAAGAATGACTATTCTCGTTCCTTCGCTACCGACCGTCATGAGTTCATCACATAATCGTTTATAGAGATCCTGCGTTTGATTCATGATGTCCGTTCGCGCTCGCTCCGGAAACGTATCCTCGAGGTCGTCGCAAATAATGAGATCGGGGCGATGGCTGCCGTGTATCAGTCCACGGATGCTTTGATCGCGCGTAATCGATAAGATTTTCGATCCATGATATTCAAGGTCCATGGACAGCTTGTTCCACTCGCGCTCGTTTTCAGTGAACGGCCCAAAGTCTGCTCTTAGCAGCTCGTTCGTTTCTAATTCTGCTTTGATGTTCGCAAAATGGCTTTTTGCCTGCTCTTGGGTTTTGCTTACAATCACCACGAACTTTTTCCCTGGCTTTCCGAGAATCGACCACAGCACATGAGCCATATTCATGAGCGTTGATTTTCCAGATTCGCGGAATGCCATGACCACAATAAAATTCACCTCTGATTGTTCAATCAGATGGAACATCTCGATGTGGAATGGAGCGAACGGATGTCTGAAGTGGTCACGCAGATACAGGAGGCTAAACCAAAGCGGACTCTCAAACGCCGTTCGCTGCCTGAGTTTTTGGTTCTCCCTGATGGTCTCCAGAAGTTGTGGGTTGATTTCCGTCATTGTGATTTTGGTTAATGGCTATGCCTGAAGCTAAAGCCAATGCCTCAAGCATAATTTTTCGTTCTTCTGGTGTAAGATCTTCATCGGTTGCAATTGGCGTGTATGCGGCTGTTTTCGATCCATAGCGCGGATGGTGATGCCTCAGCCAAAGTATAATTGCGGGCAGCTTCTTTTCGCGGATGAGGGCAACGACCTGGGATTCGCTCATATCATTGATGTACTCGAATCCCTGCCCCATCGCAGATTCGCTTTGTCTTTTGAAGTTTTTATCGTCGGTGCGCCAGCGGTAATATGTCGCTCGGCTGATACCAGCCTTCTTGCAAGCAACTTGGATTATCGGCATCTCTTTGAGTGTGTCTACAAGTGCCTGTTTATCTTTCTCCTGCCGCTCTTCAATTGTTGTTTGGTTATTTTCCATGGATTTTTTGCGCCTTAAGTCCAGTTAGCCGTTCCCATCTGTTCCGAATCACTTCAGCGTAGACGGGAGATTTTTCCATGCCGTAACATCTGCGATTCATTTTGGTTGCCGCTATGAGAGTTGAACCACTTCCTAAAAACGGTTCAAGAATAAGGTCTCCGCGCTTGGTGAGAACTTTGATGTAAGGGCAAAGGATCTCGATAGGTTTGGTACCGAAGATTATCCCTTGCCCACTCGATTTCTCGTCCGCCGCCTTGAAGGTAATGAAGTCAGTAGGGCAGATTTTCTTTCCTTTCTCGTATCCTTCCCAGTGCGGTTTCCCAGATATGGCGAAGAGAGCAGTTTCGTATTCATTATCCAGAAGTTCTCCCTCAGATTCAGTATTCAGCGCTTCCTGGTCATGGGAGCTGCCAACAATTGCAATATCGTTCTTGTTGAAGAATTTGTACTTTGCCGCAAATCCTTGCACGCGATTAGGCAAATGCCAGACAATCATGTTTTTGACCTTCCAGTACTTTTCCATTTCGTTCCATATCGTTCGGATATTTTTCCAGTTCTCGTAGACGATGATATGGAAATCATCTTTGGCATGATCCTTCACGTTTCTCATCCATAACTCGGTAAAATTGTCCGGCAGTGAATCGGTTTCGAGATACCGACGATCGCGTTTTGCACCGAAGCCAGTGACAGCATCTCCTTTCTTTTTCTTGCCGTGGAGATAATCGAGAATGTACGGCGGATCCGTGAAGCACATGTCGGCTTTCTCGCCATCCATAAGCGTCACCATATCTTCTGGAATGGTACTGTCGCCGCACATAAGTCTGCTACCGTTGAGATCGTAGACATCGCCTTTCTTTATGGTGATTTGGTCGATCTTCAACTTCTTCAATTCTGCTTCGAGATCAAACGCTTCCGGCGTTTCTTCTTCAGCGAAGATGTTGTCTAACTCCTCGCTCGAAAATCCGACACCCGCCAAGAATGATTCGTCGAACTTGGCGAGCAGGTCCCAATCGAATTCACCTGTATTGCGATTTAGACGAATGTTCAGCTCCTTTTCTTTCTCGATATCTGGAATGTTAATGTAGACGACTGGCACCTCGGTAAATCCCATTTCCTTGAGTACGGTTAAGCGGAAGTGGCCGCCGATGACAATAGATTTCCGATTTGGTGCGGAGTTTACAAGAAACGGATCGACTATACCGAATCTTGTGACGCTTTCCTTCAGTTGGCTCGCAGCTTCTTTGTCCCACTTGCGCGGGTTGTATTCTGCTGGCTTGAGCAGGTCAATCGAAACCTGCTCGATTTGCAGATTTTTATTAGGTAATATATTTTTGTTCATAGGTTTTATTGGTTAGTTTTTTAATCGAGTATTGGGGCGTTTTGGCGAGCGTATCGACCTCCGCAACGAAAAAACAGCCCGTTTATGGCTGTTCTTGATTCCGCTATTGCTGTGCCGGAACGAGAAAAGCCATACGAATATGCTTTTCCCGCTTTCGGCGGAGGGGTGTATCCCTTTCACTCGGTGAGTCTCTTACGCGCAGATGTGATTTTACTCACATGTACCAAGTGCACTTATATACATAATACACCTATCTCAGGTAGGGTCAAAATAGAATTAATCCACAAGGCAAATTTATGGAAAAACATCTCAAAGACAAGCAACATTACATCGATCTCTACGACCGCTATACGGTCGAGCGTTGTCGCAGAACAGAGGCGAGTTTTAGCACGAAAGAATTGCCGCCGATTGAGGGCAAGGAGTTCACCAAGGGAGAAGCGGAGCGGATGAGGAAGACTTTGACGGAATACTATCTTCACTTTCAAACGGGCGAGCGGTATCTCAAGAAAGAAAAGACCATCCAAGAGTGGGTGGATCGCGATCAGGTAAGAGACGAGCTATACGAGTCCGCAGAAGCACCGGAAGGCATCCGTTGCCTCACGTGTCGGAATTTGCTCAAGCCGACGTTCAAAGAATTCTGGTCAGAGCTTGATAAACCAGACAGGATTTTATTCATGTATGACTGTCCGAATAAATGCTTGCCACGGCGTGCATTTTTTTCGGACGGCGAGGAATGGCGCGTGAAGCCGAATCTCTGCCCGCAGTGCAGTACGAAGCTCGACCAAGAACAAATCAACACTGAAGAGAAGCTGGTCACCAAAAATACTTGTTCCAAGTGCGGATATACCGCGACCGATGAATTGAAGTGGACGCATAAAAAAGAAGAGCCGCTCAATGAAAACTTTGCGGCAGACCGTGATCGTTTCTGTTTGACCAATGAGGACGGCAGAAAGTTCCAGGATGAAAAATGGCAGCTAGAACAATGGGGCAAGTTTGCGGAAGAGTGGAAAGAAAAAGAGAAAGCCCGCGACGAGAAGCTCAAGGCAAATCCCAAAGGATTCCATCTCGAGGGAGCTGGCTATAGTTGCTTCATTTGCGGTGGGGGTACCCCCGAAGGCGACAACTGGTACGACGAATATGGTATTAAGTGTTTGGTGTGCCAGAAAGCCATTGATGATGGAGAAATTCCAGCCTCGCTCGCAAAAGATAAAGATAGCTGGTATTCAACATATGACCTTGAGAGTCGATTCAATATCAAGCATTTCACGCTACGAAAATGGATCAAGGAAGGCATCATAAAAGCGCGTACCGTAAGCCGCTACGGCGAAGGTGTTCACGTTCAAGTTTTTCTCTTGGAGGATAATAAGGATTTTCTACCACCAAAGGATATGCTCAAATCTCATTCCGTGAAGGAAGTGAAAGATGGTAAGACATGGACTCACATGGAGCCGTGGTACAGGTTTGTCGATCCATTCGAGCATCTCAAGGGATACGGAATCATTAAGCATATGCGTGTCGTTCCCCCTGAAGAAGTGGCTGCTCGGGAAGCAGAGGAAAAAAGAAAGTGGGAAGAAAGGCGTGCTCGTCGAAAAGAGAGGCCAAGGGCTCAACGTAAGAAATGAGACAGGGTGCGAGACACCCTTCCAGTGTCTCATTTGTCTAATTTTCCAAAATAGACCTGACCGGGGTGCTTCGATCGCTGGAAAGAGCCCCCAAAATATCCTATACTACCTGCATAGCCCAGTGACCGAGGTCCTTCAAAGAGGAGTCCCAAGAAACCCCAAAGAACCCTTGTGGGGGTTGACTGGTGGAGTTCCGAGACCGCGGAAGGGCACCATCAAATTAAAAACGCAGGAGAGATCTCCTGCGTTTTTAGTTCCAGTATAGTTATTGTCTATTTCGTCCTAAACTGACCGTTTCCGCTTACCTTCTCATTCCCTGCCGCGTCTTTTGATCTGACGCGATAGTCGTAAGTTGTGTGGCTAGTCAAGCCAGTTAAGATAACACTGTGGGATATCACAAGTGTTAGGTTGAGCGTTGTATTTTTTCCGTAATTTGTTGTAGTTCCGTAATTGACTTGTGAGGTCGTTGGCTCATTGGTCGTCCAAGTGATAGTGGCACCACTACTACTGATACTATTGGTATTCTGATTGGAAATATTCGGCGCCGTAGTATCCATGATTATAGTATCAGTTTTTGCCGATGACCAATTTCCTGCCATATCCTTGAATTCGGCGTAAACAGTTTTTGTGCCATCGCCGGAGGTAAGCGTCCAGGCAGTACTAGTGGCGTATGTTTGAGGTGTTGAATAGGACGAGCCACTATTGGAAAACCGCATTTGTGTGACCGCTCCTTGTGTGTCGGTGGCAGAAAGCGTAAGTGTGGCGCTTCTGGTATTTGTAGCAGCCGCATTATTATCTATGAGTACGGTGCCTGAAGGCGACTGATTATCAACTATTACGTTTACGGGATTTGATACGGTTGTATTTCCCACGGCATCGCGTGCGCGGGCGGAAACTGTATGAGAGCCGTTTGAGCTGTTTTTGGAGTTCCAACTTGTGCTGTATGGCGAGGAAGTATCTTGGCTGCCGAGGTTCGCACCATCAAGAAGAAATTGTACACCGGCGACACCAATATTGTCAGATGCGTTTGCTGAAACCGTGACTGCGCTGCCGGTGACTGTTGCACCATTGATGGGTGAGGTAATAGAGACGGAGGACGGGGTAGCGTCAGGAGTTGGAGTCGGGCTTGGTGTGGGCGTAGGAGTAGAGGTGGGTGTGGGAGTTGGAGTAGGGGCGGGTAAAACATTACCCGTGAACTGTACCATACGATAATCATGGCGCGGAATAGACAAAGATAAACTGCCGGCTTGTAATATCAGAGGTTGTTTGGATTCGGCATCAATGGCACTAATACTTGCCGGATCTAGACCTAAACCGGCGGCATTAATCGTCACATTGCCAGAATATGCTTCTCCCAAGTTAGTGATAACTGCCAGAGCAGAGGTGGTACGGCCATAGTAGCTCGACTTTACCTGGCTATTATCGGGCGTGATTGCTGTCTGCTCCCAATAGCCATGGAAAGCTACGTCAGATGCAGTAATACCAAAATCCACCCGCGGCTTCATGTAATTTTTCCACTGCTGTTCATAACTGCCAACTGGGTTGATATCAAAGAGTTGCTCCAGTCCCACCATTGCGCGATAGGCGGGAGTATATGCCGGATCACTGTGTGAAAATCTGATTTCATTTAAAAATGCCGTGACAAAACCGTACTTCTCGCCGCGTCCGATGCTCATGAGCCAGGGAATTCCGTCACAGCAAGTAGGCGTGGCAGGATTACTTCCCCACAGATCTATCCAATCGGGGTCGGTCGGTGAAGTAAACATAAACGATTCGCCGTCGCTGATGACATCCGCAAAAGCCCAAGCATGGGGTTGCATGTTGGCGGTAGTATGGAGCCAGACAACGGGCCGTTTACCGTGGTCAATAATTACCTGACGGATGCGCTTGAGCTGATCACGCATGCCTAATGAGTTATAACCGACTCCGTGGGTGCCATCCTGCCTTAAATAGCCACTGCCGCTTAACAAGGAGGATGACAAAGTTGAATTTGCAAAAGGTTCATCTATATAAATAGCGTCCATGCCGCCGGCATCCATAGTCCGTTTGATGTTGTAGGCCCAATAATCCTGTGTGCCCCGAGTTGGCATAGCTGTCCAGCCGTCGTTTTGGTTCTCGGCATTAAGCAAATCATATAGTTGAGTAGAGCCGACATCTGTCCCCGATGAAATAGTGACATGTTGGTCAGTATAAGGAGCGATTTTTATGCCGTTTTGCTGTGAGACGGCCGCCCGGCTGGTATAGGTCGCTAAATTATCAGGGGATAATTTAAAATTGCCCCAGACGCCATTGCGTAGATAATCATCCGGCCATGACCAAATAACATCAAATATGCCTGGGAAAGCAGGGCCTCCTCCACCCGAATCGCCGATCTGCATCGTTCGCCAATCCGCCGGCAAGGGTTTGATCGGCGTGGCTTCGTAGCCGAAAGTAATATTCAGCGGTTGGCTCAAGGTAAATGTTTGGTTGGCTAACTCATTTTCCAATCTGACATCACCGTTACCATCACGGATTAGCTGTTGAGACGGCGTCTTACTATAGAGAGAGCTGTTAACCTGCCAGCCACTGAAACTATCAGCAAACCATTCCAGTCCGCGATCATTGTCGGAAAATACAATGGAGGGCATGAGACTGGTTCTTTGATAGTAGCCATCGGTATTTTTCAAAAATGTACCGGCAGCCGTCGGCACCGTGCCTTTGTGCGGATACCACCAGTAAGTGTTATCGTTGGTGCTGGCGTAGTACAATGCTCTGTTGTTTGGCAGTGCAGTTTGTAACTTAAGCGAGTTTATTGTTACCGGACCGGTAGTCGGAGTGAGCGACAAATTAATAAGTACCATGCCGTCATACTCCAACGATCCGTTAACCGTGGCAGTGATTCCGTTGCCGGAAGCTGTGCCGGTCCAGGTAACTTTGTTGGGTTGGGCTGAAGTAATCTGTAAAGACTGGGGCACCAGGTTAAAAACCCCGCTGCCCAGGTCGAAGTCTAAGCCGACCGGTTTAGACAACATGGTCTGGCCCTTGGAAGTGATCTGGGTCGGCAAACCAAAACCACCGGACAGGTCATACTCTCTGCCCCAGACAGAAAGCTTGGTTCCATTTACCTGAATTGGCGTCCATGGTGGCTGGACCTGATCGGTTATGCCTATATTGTTGCCCAGCCAGGAAGTGGCTGTGACTACAAAACCCGGCGTATCTTGGGTTGCCAAGGTAGTACTCGAGGCATCTAATAGTTTTACGCGGGCCTTGTACGTTCCTGCAGCAAGTGGACCGCCGAGGTCAATGAGCGATTCGCCGAACCCACGACGTAGATTACTAATGGTAGCTGATTTAATAACCTGATCATCCTTTAAAATATCAATCGCATAAGAACTAGCTTGTGATTCAAAATCGTTACCTGGATCTGCGCTGACGTGAACTTTGCCAACTCCCGGTCCCCATTGTGCAGTAGCGTCTAAACCGTGCTGATCAATTGGAGTAAATGGCGCTGAAACCGAACTGCCAAACCCAGCCGCCACCTCATTTGGAGTCATGGCAAAGTTATAGATGCCCAGCTCATCAATGGTACTATCCTGTATCCAGCCGCCCTCAATTCCCGCGGCAAACGAAGGAGAGATCTGAGGAGGCATCGGGCTGATCATTGTTTTGTCTGTTGCCAGCTGACCATCCAGATATACCTTGTGGTGCATCCCCTGCCAGGTCCAGACAACATGATGCCAGTCACCGGGGACAAAATTAAACGGACCGGTACCGATCGTATCGCTGATTCCCTGGCCGATATCAGCCGCACCGTCAAACCCCACGCCAAAAGTTATCTCTCCCTTAATGGTGGAGTTGGCATTGTTGGGATCGGGGTGATTGGGCGAAAAACCCATAGTGATAAAGGGTGGTCCAGGATAAACATCAAAAACTTCGGCACCGCCGGAACCGGAAGTAGAGTTGTTTCTTATCCAAAAAGCTATTGAACCACGGCGGGCTTCAAGTATGGTGTTTGTAGCTATGAATCTGCCTCCTGCCGAGCCGGGGAAGCCGTTGCTTATGCGCATACCCGTACCAATCTTGCCGTTGGCGTCAAAAACTACCCCCTGATTACTTATGCCGGAATAACTACTTGAAGCGATTTGGCTGTTATTAAAACCAGCATAAAAAATAGTCTGTGGCGTCGGATCGACTTGTTGAGCATTAGCAATTGTGGTATTCCAATGTCTTGGAAGAGGTCCCAAAAGTGACGAGACAAAAACAACAATCAAAAATAACACAGCCGCGGCGATATTTTTATTTTTCAGGTGGTAGATCATTCTCTAGCTCAAATTTTCTTCTGAGACTCGATAGTATTAACTATAGAATAATCAGGACAGTGATGCAAACTTTATGTGGTATAATTACATAATTATGGCAAAAGTCCCAAAGGAAGTAAAGGATATCTTAGAAAAGTTAATTGAAGCAGGATTCCAGGCATATATTGTCGGCGGTTGCGTCAGGGATTTGCTTATGGCTAAAAATCCTGACGACTGGGATGTAACAACCAATGCTAAGCCGGATGAGATTCAAAGAGTTTTTCCTGACAGCTTCTATGAAAACCAATTTGGCACAGTGGGCATAAAAACTGACTCAGATAATCCGGGTCTGGCGGTAGTTGAAGCGACGACGTATAGAATAGAATCGAAATACAGCGACAAAAGACATCCTGATGAAATAAAATTTGCGGATAAGTTGGAAGATGATCTCAAGCGCAGAGATTTCACGATTAATGCTCTAGCGGAAGATTCCGATGGCGAGCTGGTGGATATCTTTGGTGGCCGAAGCGATATTGAGCATAAACTCATCAAAACAGTCGGTGACCCGAAAGAACGTTTTAGTGAAGATGCCTTACGTATGATACGCGCTGTCAGGTTTGCCAGTACTCTCGGATTTACGATTGAAAAAGAGACATTTGAGGTCATAAAAAAGAATCATGGCCTACTTGCTATGATATCTAAAGAAAGAATAAGAGACGAACTGATTAAAATTATTAATTCTGCCGATGCTGACAAGGGGATCGAATTACTTCACGAAGCTGAATTAATGCGTTACGTCTTGCCCGAATTGCTTGAAGGCGTGGGGGTCGGCCAGAATAAGCACCACATCTATACAGTTTGGGAACATAATCTCCGCGCACTCAAATATGCTTGCGACAAGAATTATTCTCTTGAAGTACGACTAGCATCACTACTGCATGATGTCGGTAAGCCCCGGAGTAAACAGGGGGAGGGCTCGGACTCTACATTTTATGCTCATGAAATGATTGGTGCCAAGATGACCGCTCAAGCGCTTGATCGGCTGAAGTTTCCGCGCGCCCAAGCCGAAAAAATCATCAAGCTGGTCAGATGGCACCTTTTCTACTACAATGTCGGAGAGGTAACTGAATCTTCGGTCAGGCGACTAGTGGCGCACATTGGCAAGGAAAATGTTGAGGATTTGATCAAGGTGCGTGAAGCCGATAGAATTGGTTCCGGTGTACCCAAGGCTAAGCCCTACAAACTTCGCCATCTGCAATTCATGATAGACAAAGTCGCGCGTGATCCGATATCACCCAAAATGCTCAAAGTCAACGGTGAGGATATTATGAAATTGACTGATACCAAGCCCGGACCACGCGTGGGTATGATCATGCATGCCTTGATGAACGAGGTCTTGGATGATCCAGCTAAAAATACTAAGGAATATCTGGAGAAACGAGTGGGTGAACTTGCCCAGCTTGTAGAGCTGGAGCTTGAGAAATTGGGTAAGTTAGGGAAAATTAAGGAATCTGCAGAAGAAGAAAGAGAGGTAGAGGAAATTAAGAAAAAACATTTTATCTAACCATACGGGGTATAGTGTAGCGGCAACACGGGTCGTTCGGGACGATCAGACGCTGGGTTCGACTCCCAGTACCCCGACAACTATAAATCAATACCCCGCCAATGGCGGGGTATTGATTTAGTGGGAAGATTTATTGACCGGGATATAGTTTCTTGGGCCAATTTTTTTTTAGCATTCTTATACCGGGTTTAATCGTCAGTATCAACAAAAAAATACCGATTATGATGTTAAAGCCGTCATAACTCCAGCGTATGGCATTGTCATCACGCAGACGTAGCCACATGCCGAACTCATCCATAGCAAGTCCCAGACCCATGCCGTGGAGCAAGGCAATCCAAAATTTAGCCCTGGCCGAACCCCTGATACTTAAGGCAAGATAGCCGGCTATGAAAAGTATGAATACCCCGTAGGTAAAATGATGGACGTGTAACCCGGGAGATAGGTGAAGGTAGATTTCCGGCAGGTAATTGTAAGTTATCAGGTAGCCAATGAGACGCGAGATAGCAAAGGTAAGTATGAAAGCAAAAAGAATAGGAAAGGCCATAGCAACATACAAACCGGGCTCGCCGGTTTCTACCTTCCTATGGATATTTTCACGCATTTTTTTGAAAAATCCTGTAACCATTTGAGTATCTATACGATTACGCTCGAACCTATTTTATCAAAAATTCGTAACCAATGAAAGCCCCGCCACCGCCTCGCTTCACTCGGCAACCCCAAAAAGAAAAAATGTTCC
>JBGQJN010000010.1:0-26593 GCA_041499075.1 Minisyncoccia bacterium
GAAGAAAAACTTCATCGCCAAGCGCTGGCCGATCCGGCAATGATACCGGATGTTGAACCGCATGGCCCGCATCGTTCACCCAAAATCATAAAAAACGAAATAACCTCGATGTATACTGACGTTCGCTGGGGTATGTTTTTTTCCAATCTGATAACTTTTTTTATCATCGTCCTCGCCGCTTCTACCCTTTTTAAATCAGGCACAACCAATGTTCAAACAATTGAGCAGGTAGCCTCGGCTTTGCGACCTCTTGCCGGCCAGTATGCCAATTTATTATTCTTGGTCGGCATACTGGCTTCGGGTATGCTTGCTGTTCCGGTTCTGGCAGGCTCGGCGGCTTATGCTCTGGCTGAAATTTTCGGCTGGCGGCTTGGCTTTGAAAATGCTTTCACTCGGGCAAAACAATTTTACCTGGTAATAATCATCTCCACACTACTGGGCATCGCTATCCCGGCACTGCGCGTCGATCCTATAAAAATTTTACTTTATACTTCGGCCATCTACGGTGCGATATCGCCTATTCTGATTTTGATGGTCATCCATATGGCCAATAATCCCAAAATTATGGGTAAATACACCAGCCGTTTACATTCCAATATTATTGCCTATCTCCTCTTCCTTATTATGTCGGCAAGCACAATTTTGACACTAATACTTTAGAAAATGCTGATTTACAATTCATTAACAAAGCAGAAGGAAGAATTCAAACCAATCGATCCGAAAAAAGTCCGGATGTTTGTCTGCGGCCCGACAGTTTACGATTACATCCACGTAGGCAACGCCAGAACATACACCGTTTTTGATATAGTCGCGAAATACTTGAAGCACAAGGGCTATGAAGTTGAATACATACAAAACATCACCGATATAGACGACAAGATCATTGCCCGCGCCTTGGAGCTAGGCCAAGACCCCCTAGATTATGCCAGAGATTACACTGACATTTTTTTGGAAGATGTAAAAAAGTTAGGCATCAACTCGGTCACTCATTACGAACCGGCGACCAAAAACATTGACCAGGTTGTGAAACAGGTAAAAATTCTTATTGAAAAAAGTAACGCCTACAAAATAGAAAATGACGGCTGGTATTTTGATCTAAAGACATTCCCCGAATATGGAAAGTTATCCGGCAGAACGGTTGAAATGGCAGAGGATGGTGTCTCAAGAATAGATGAAAGCCCCGACAAAAGAAATCGTGGTGATTTTTGTCTCTGGAAATTTTCAAAACCCGAAGAGCCTGGCTGTAATAGCGGGCTCGGTTATGGCCGGCCCGGCTGGCATATAGAAGATACGGCTATAACTGAAAAATACTTCGGGCCACAATATGATCTTCACGGAGCGGGTGCTGATCTAATGTTCCCCCACCATGAAGCAGAGATAGCCCAGCAAGAATCAGCTTCGGGATTGAAACCGTTTGTCAGATACTGGATGCACGTCGGCTTTGTGGTTAACAAAACTCAGAAGATGTCCAAATCTTTGGGCAATTTCATGGTTTTGCGCGAAGCTTTGAAAAAATACAGTCCAGAAGTTTTGAGGTTTTACTTCTTGAGTGCCCACTATCGCTCGTCACTTGATTATAACGAAGAGATCCTAAAACAGGCCGAGGCAGCAGTTATGAGAATAAATGAATTTAGAAATCGCTATCTCTGGTTCAATAAAAATGATGAGGAGCTTAAAGAAAGCAATGAAAAAAATCTCGATATTTTATTTGAAAAAATATTAGAAGCGATGGATAACGACTTCGACACTCCTAAAGCCATTGGTCTCTTTTTTAATTTTATAAGAACATCAAATAAAGAACTAGATAGTATGAAATCAATAGGACCAGCAATTAAAATTATTCATTTCTTCTATAACGTTTTAGGCTTAGTTTTACCTGAACCGACGGCTAATCCATTAGAAATACAAGCGTTGGTTGATGAACGTGAGAAAGCCCGCAATAATAAGGATTTCAAACGCTCCGATGCACTCCGCCAGCAAATAAAAAATCTCGGTTACGAAGTTGATGACACTACCTACGGCCCGCTGATCAAAAAACTTTAGATTACCCGCAATCATCCATCATCACTCCACACCTTATCCTCTACTCAAGTTCCATTCATTAAACTATAATGAGTGGTCATGGCTAAAAATACAATTGATAAGCTGCCGCCGCAGAACATTGAAGCCGAAAAAAGCCTGATCGGTTCTCTTTTACTTGATAAAGAAGCGATCAACAAAGTCGCTGACATAGTACAGGCGCAGGATTTCTACAGCCACGCCCACCAGCTGATCTATGAAGATATGCTAAAGCTCTATGAACGCCACGAGCCCATAGATATCTTGAGCTTGTCCAATCTCCTGGGTGAAAGCGGCAATCTTGAAACTATTGGCGGCATTGGTTACCTTACCTCACTGGTCAATTCCGTACCCACTGCCGCTCACGCGGCTAATTATGCCAAGATTGTAGAGCGCAAGAAAGTTTTGCGCGACATGATTGACACTGCTCATCACATAATCGGTTTGGGCTACCAGGAAGATGAGGACGTTGACGTTCTGCTTGACCAAGCCGAGCAGAAACTTTTTTCAATATCGCAACGCTCAATACAACAATCATTTGAGCCACTTGATAAAGCCCTTCACGAAGCCTTTGAGCGATTGGATATGCTACACCGATCAGACGGTGCTTTGCGTGGCATACCCAGCGGTTTTTACGATCTGGACAACATCACGGCTGGTTTTCAGAAGTCTGATCTGATAATACTCGGCGCCAGACCGTCACTCGGTAAAAGTACCTTCGCTCTGGACATAGCTCGTTATGCCGCCAAGAGTGCCGGCTTGCCCGTCGGCATATTTACTCTTGAAATGTCCAAGGATCAGGTTGTTGATCGTCTGATTGCCGCTGAAGCCAATATAAGTCTTTGGAAATTGAGGACCGGCCGACTTTCTTCCGAAGGCGAAGACAATGATTTTGAAAAAATCCAAAAAGGGCTTGATAGCCTGGCTCAAAGCAATATTTTCATTGACGATGCCTCCTCGCCGACAGTCCTTCAGATACGGGCCATGGCCAGACGTCTGCAAGCCGAGCACGGCTTGGGACTGCTGGTAGTGGACTACCTCCAGCTGATACAGCCAAGCAGGAATTATGACAGCCCGGTCCAACAAACAACCGAGATATCACGAAATCTTAAAGCGCTGGCCCGGGAATTAAATATTCCGGTTATCGCCGTATCACAACTATCGCGCAATTCAGAATCTAGACCAGACCAAAGACCACGCCTATCTGACCTAAGAGATTCGGGGTCTTTGGAGCAGGATGCCGACTTGGTTATGTTCATTTACCGGGAAGACCGCGTTAAAAAAGATAGTGAAAAGAAAAATATCGCGGAAATCCTGGTTGCCAAACATAGAAACGGTCCGGTCGGTATGGTTGAGTTATTCTTTGACGAAGATCAGGTTACGTTCAAAAACCTAGCACGCAATCTCTAATTTGAGCTCAAAATTTCAAAAATTGATTGATTTTTTTACGAAGTTGCCGGGGATCGGGCCGAGGCAGGCTACGCGGCTGGTTTTGGCTATGGCTGAATGGCCGAAGCAGGATTTTGAAGGATTCGCTGATGCTGTCAAAAATTTCAAAAATGGGACGATGTTTTGCGCTGAATGTTTCAACCTTGCGGATTCAGAAAAATGCGCGATCTGCCAAAACACCAAACGCGACAAGACCCGCATCGCCGTTGTTGAAAAGATTACCGACTTGCAATCAATGGAGAAAACCAGAGCTTTCAACGGGGTTTATCATGTTCTCGGCGGCGCGATCAATCCGGCTAATGGTAACCTGCCGCAAAATCTGAAAATTGCCGAACTCATATCGCGGATCAATAAGCTCAAAGAATTAACAACAGATATTGAAATTATCATTGCTACCAATCCCAATACTTATGGTGAAACTACAGCTCTTTACCTTGAACGAGAGCTTGGACCGCTAGATATAAAAATAACCCGTCTTGCCCGTGGCCTGGCCGCCGGCTCATCCGTTGAATACGCCGATGAGATTACGCTGGCCAATGCCTTAAAGCATAGAAAATGAAAGAACCCATACACATCATATACAAATAACTGCCGACTAGTCGGCAGTTATTTGTAAGATTTCAATTTTGGTATAGGGCTGACGATGGCCTTTTTTCTTTTTGTACCTTGTCTTGCTGTGGTACTTAAAAACAATTTTTTTGTCACCCTTGAATTGGTCCAGTACGCGGGCATGAACCTTGGCGCCCGTAACTAAGGGCGTGCCAATTTGAGCATTATCGGCTTTGGAATTGGCGATCAAAAGCACATGATTAAAATCAAACTCTGTACCTACCTCATAGTTCAGTTTTTCAACGGCGAGCTTACTGCCTTCTTTAACTTTATATTGCTTGCCTCCAGTTTTAACAATTGCAAAAGACATAATGTCTCAAAGATATCAGATTAGATGATTTTTGTCAAAATAAGGACGGCAACATAATATGAAGCGATTTTCACCAGTATCAAGAGCCAGTTGACCTGTCGTGGCGTTATATTAATTTTGAAAGCCTTTCTCAAATAGGTCGCGGCAAATGAGTTGTGATGGTAATAAGCATCAGGATCCCAGGCTTTGCGGTATTTTTCTTCCCACCACGTAAAAGGACAGCCGCCTAAAGCAAGATTAAAAAGCAAAGTACCGGATACAATTATGAGATGGTACGACACATACCAACGCTGGTAAAACATAAAAACAGTGCCGCCAACCAAGATTACAACCCATACTAAATGTAGGAGTAACAGCAGATCCGCTATAATTTTATAACGAAGCTTTTTGGCCATACACAACAGCAAAATTAGTACCGCCAACCGGATTTGAACCGGTGTTCTCGCGCTGAGAACGCGATGTCCTAGACCAGGCTAGACGATGGCGGCAACGAAAAAATTTTAGCAGATTTTTCGGCGGATTACAATTACGCAAAGAGCCGGGACGCAAGCGTCTCGGCTCTTTGAAAGTTTTTCCAGGTTATTACATTTGGTTCATGTCCCCCTTGCAATCCTTGCATCTTCCTGCATGCGTGGCCACTTCATAAACCGCTGACAAGCCTACGAGTATGTAAACAATTCTGGCGAGTGAGGCACCTAGCAACATAACCACATCCTTATCAAATAAACCGATTATAAGCCAGTCTAAGCCGCCGATAACCAGCAACAAAAATGTGATCATATGTAAACCTCTTTTGTGTGCTGCCATATTACACCTCCCTTCCTCAAAAATTAACATCAACCCTCAATTCATTATAACTCTAAAGCCCCGGGACCTCATAATAAGTTATGAACAAAGGATTTATTGAGTTACCAGCAATTCTTGGACTATTTTTTCCATTTGCATACTTCTTGAACCCTTTACCAAAACCACATCGTCCTCTTTGATAATTTCTTTGATGCCGGACTTGGCTTCATCGGCAGTGTTAAAACTGATAATTCTTTCCGGTTTCATCTGATTAGCCGCTGAATCGGCGATCAGCTTGCCGGCACTGCCCACCGTAACCAAAACGTCGCAGCGTTCGGCGGCAAAATTACCAATGGCGCGATGCGCTTCTACTTCATACTTACCGAGCTCACGCATATCTCCCAAGATAGCAACGCGTCTGGGCTTATGGCCTATCTTTTTCATGGCCAGACTGAAATCACGCAGGGTATCCAAGGCGGCATGGGTTGAAAGCGGTGAAGCATTATAACTATCATCAATAATAACCGAGTTCTTGATGCCTACACCTAAAACCATACGCTGATGCGGCAGTTCCAGATGCTCAAAAGCACCGGAAATATCAACCAAGTTCATATCCAGTTTCAAACCGACGGCAACAGCCGCCAGAATACCATAAATCTGATGACTGCCGATCAGATTATTGACTCGAATCGGAACAAAAGTACCGGCATGATTTATTTTAAAAGACAAGCCGCCGATAGCCTCTTCTTTTTCGGATGCAAAATAAGAAATATCGGATGCCCAAACATCAGCTTTTTTTGAGAAACCAAAGGTTATGATTTTGGCCTTTGCTCCGCCCGCCATATCCAAAACTGTTTGATCGTCATAATTGAGCACGGCGAGGCCATCGTGAGCAGGCAGAGCTTCCACGAGTTTGGCCTTTTCTTTGGCCAAGGTTTCGGGATTAGCGTAAAATTCAACATGCACCGGCACCTCACCGATTGCCGTCACTACTCCGATCTGGGGCTTTGCCAGCCGAACGAGATATTCAATATCTCCGGGACGGTCAGCGGCAATCTCCAGCACCAGCATATTAGGATAGTCTGACTTCGGCCAACCATAGGCCAACCATAGAGAATGGTTCAGGGATTTTAATTTGTAGCTAAAATCTTGGAATTTAGAAGCCTCGATACCTAAAATGGTCATCGGCACACCGAATTCATTATTATAGTTTTCCTCACTTTTCCTAACCCAGTATTTGCTGCTCAAAACGGAGAATATTGCTTCCTTGGTTGTAGATTTACCGACTGAACCAGTCACGCCGACAACGACCGGTTGATAGCGGTTAATCACCCGCTTAGACAAAATTTTAAGAACAAATTTTAATAAATTACGCATAGTATTTATTTTCTGGTCGGCGGTATATTGAAATACCTGATTAAATATCTTGCAATATCCCCAAAGACCGGCGAAAGACTGTCGGCGGCGAATTTGATGCCTTTGGGCTTATCCATTTTTATTAAAACTACGAATTTCGCCGAATAGGCCGGTGCGAAACCCACGAAATCATGTATGAACTGATCCTCTCCCAGATATCCGCCTTCGGGACTCGGAATTTGTGCCGTACCGGTTTTACCGGCTATATCATAACCGGCCACCCTAGCTTTATCAAAACCTTTGTCAACGACATCAACCAGCATTGATTGAAGTTTGGTCGCCGTCGCCTGGCTTATCGGCGCGCTGAGAACCTTGGACTGTGTGGCCACATTTGTGCCATCAGGCCGAATGACCTGGCTGACTACATATGGTTGCATTAATTTACCGCCATTGGCAATTGCCGAGTAAGCGTTGACAAGCTGCAAGGGAGTAACAGCAATACCTTGGCCAAAAGAAGCGGTAGAAAAATTGACTTTGCGTCCGGTATAGAGATTACTGATGTTACCCGAGACCTCGCCGCTTAAATCGGCGCCGGTTTTTTGACCAAAACCGAAAGCAACAACATAATTCAAAAAGGTATCATCACCGGTTTTGTTTTCGGCAAAAATCGCGCCGGTATTAAGCGAATGCTCCAAAACCTGTCTCATTGTCTGTACGCCGTTAGCCAGACCATTGAAGTTTTTGATTTTATAACCGCCGATATCAACTTCGCCGCTATCATCATATGTCGTATCCGGCGTAACCGCTCCGGAATTAATCGCCGCTGACATCGTTACCGGCTTAAATGACGAACCGGGCTCGAAAACTTGCTGGACATTCGGATTTATGAAATTTGAAAGCTGATAGTTAGAATAATTATTGGGATCAAAGCTCGGTGAGGAAACCATGCCCAAGATCGCGCCGGATTGAGGATCTTCTACGATTATCGAGCCGCCGGACGCACTCCATTTTTTCAAAAGAGCGGATAGCCGGAGCTCAATAAATGATTGGATATTGTAATCAATTGCCAAAACGACATCACTGCCGGCTCCAGTACTGTTAGTGTTATTATTAATCACGGTCTGGTTATCGGTTTGGGGCGTTTTTTTCCAAAATTCCAAAAATTTTAAAATATCTGAATAAGTTTTGTTGCCAAATAATTCTTGCGTCTTTTTTACTCCGCCAAGAACATCATCATAATATGCTTCAACACCGTACTGCCCCGAACGGGCATTGCCGCTAAAACCGACAAAACCGAGCATCGGCGCAGCTATGTAGTCGTGGTTATAAAACCTATTGACCTCTGAGGCTGCGGTTACTCCGACAAGTTTTAAAGCATTAACGTTATTGGCTTGAGCCACGGTCAAATTTTGAGCAATCACAATATAGCTTTTACTTTGGTCGGACAGCTCCGCTTCTATGCTGCCGGCGCTGTCTTTCAAAATATCAGCCAATTTGGCGGCAATATCCGCCGGGGCCAGACTAAGCTGTTTGTTATTGGCATAAACATAGTAAGACTGCTTGTTGGTAGCGGCAAGCACTTTTACGCCGGAGGAAAGATCCGAAAAATATATATTGCCGCGGCCGGTAATCAGCGCTGAAGGATTATTATACTGACTTTGCGCTTCTTTGACGAAATCAGCATGCTTGGTCTGTGTTAAATTAAAGAGCCTATATATGATTAGGCCCGTGGATAAGAATAAGATTGAGATTAATATGGCAACGCGGCCATTATTCACATGGGAAACTTTAGCGGCCATCGGAAGAAAGGGCAAAACCTGAATTCTGGATGATGGTTGCAGTGTCTTTGGCTTCTACCATACCCGATTGATTGGCGAATAATAACAGTTGCTTCAGATCAGTGTTACCGGCGTTGGTTGACGACAGCTCTGCGCTGATTGAATTGAACTGCGTTTTTCTGACATCCAGCATATACCTCTGGGCAATAGTAAAATTTGCTATAGAAACATAGCCGACAATCATGACTAAAACCAAAATCGATAGAACGAGGTTTATTTTGTACATTCGCGGGCTTTCTTGACCCAACACCACGCGTTTGTCCCTGGTTATAACTGCGGAATAAGATGTCATGATATTATAATTTTTCGGCGATTCTTAACTTTGCACTTCTGGACCTTGGGTTTTCCCTTATTTCCGAAGGTCCCGGCCGAATTGGTTTTTTAGTTATAATTTTAAGTCTGCCTGCTTTGGACTCACTTCTCAAAAAATTTTTTACAATTCTGTCTTCAAGCGAATGAAAACTTATAATCGCCAACCGGCCGCCGGTCTTTAAGACTCTGCCGCTCTGGTCGATACCTTTTTCAATATTTTCAAGTTCACGGTTGACTGCGATTCTCAAGGCTTGGAAAGTTTTTGTCGCGAAATGCAGTCTGCCTCGCCTGTACCAAAATGGCACGGCATTCTCAATTATTTTTGCCAGCTGCAGGGTTGTTTCGATCTTTTGTTTTTTTCTGGCTTCAACAATTAAACCGGCAATTTTGCTGGCAAATCTTTCTTCACCGTAATTTTTAAAAATTTCCACTAAGTCATCGTAGTGCCATCTGTTAATAATCTCTTGGGCATTAAGCTCACCCTTTTCGGCATATCTCATGTCTAGCGGTTCGTCTTTGGTGAAACTGAATCCTCGGCCGGCATCTTCCAGGTGCCAGCTCGACATGCCGAAATCAAATAGTACGCCGTCAATTCCGAGAAAATCCTTATCCTCGGCAATTGATTTAAGATTGACGTAGCTGTCATTTACCAAAATGACATTGTCCTTGAAAACTGAATTATTTATTTTCTCTTCCAGTTTTTTTAACAAATCACCATCCCACTCTATGCCTAATAATTTGCCGCCGGGCATAATCTTGGCGAGTATAGCCAGTGCGTGTCCGCCGCCGTCAATTGTGGCATCAATTAATCTGCTGCCCTGCGAAGGATTCAAATTTTCTATAACCTCCTTTAAAAGGACCGGGATATGCGCTTGCATAGTTTAAATAACGCCCAGCTCTCCAAGTTTCTCGGCGATTCTATCACTATTTTTTTCAAGATTATTTTTGTACGACAGCCAATGTTCCTCATCCCAGATCTCAAGCCTGTTAACAACTCCGGCGATTACAACATTTTTTTTCAAAAAAGCATAATTTTTAAGAAAATCAGGCACCAATATCCTGCCCAATTGATCCAGTTCAACTTCCGAAGCACCCGATAATATCAATCTGACAAAGCCACGCGTGTCCTGCTGGCCAAACGGCAGTTTGCCGAGTTTTTCGGCAAGCTGTTCCCATTCTTTCAAGGTAAACAAAAACAAACAATTATCTAATCCCCTGGTCAACACCGCTTTCTCGCCGATCTCCTTACGTAATCTGGCTGGCACAGAAAGTCTTTTCTTGGGATCAATAATATGTTTGTATTCTCCGATAAGCATTTCTTTAATAAGCAATAATAAATTAATAGATGTCTACGTCTTTGATCTATCTTCCTAAATCGTTCGTAATGAATAATTTGGAGTTCTTCGATACGCATCTCTTATCAACAAAATATTTTAGTTATTAACACTATTATCCACTTTGTTACACTACTCATCCATTATACGCCACTTAATTTAAATGGCGCAATACTAGGCAATGTGCATAACTATTTGGTAAAGTTTATATTGTTGCTTCACTAAAAAATCAGCCATTTTGGCTGATTTTTTAGTGTTTTATCTCAAATAGTCTTTACAACTTAATTATTTATATGTACAAGTTATCAACTTTAGTATTACGTCGCCTTTTTAAAATCTTCCCTTTCTGGCATTTCGTTAGCTGGCTCTAAATCTTGCAGGGTACCGGGCAACATGGTTCTTTTAGTCTCCAGTCCGGTACTGCCGTCATCATAATGGACTTGATATTCTTCAACTTTATATCGGGCTTTGTACCTGTGCGGGTTTGGATCTCTGCCGGTCTTAGCTGCTGTAAATTCGGTATTCTCTTTCCATTCCCTAGTTTTATCACGTTTAATCGCTGTTTTATTCTCAAGTTTTTCTATTTTTTAATTTTAACGACTTTACTTAAAACACACAAACCCTGTTTGTGCTTGTACTACGTAGCTCCGTAAGGAGCAACGTAGTGGGCGGTATAGGAATCGGACCTATGCTCTCTGCAATGTGAATGCAGCGTTTTGCCATTAAACTAACCGCCCTAAGTACTATATACCAAGTCGATTTATGAGTTTTTCGTGGTAAGCTTCCATGATTACACGCACAAAACGATCAAACATGGCTAAACGGTATTGAAATTCTTCTTTATCCATGATGGCAAATTTAATCTCTTTGCCGACTTCCGCCTCAAGCGATCTCAAAAAACCGCGTAATCTTCTTGGATCTATATCATCACCCACTATCAAAAGATCGGCAACCGTCGGATCGTCGCTTTCTCTATTTAGAAAAATCCCCGATATTACTGCGAGCTTCACCCGACCCAGCTTGTTTATTTTTTCAACCATGCGGTCTTTTTCTGCCGGCGAAGATTTCATAATTAAATTCTTCAGTTCATAGAAAAACTCAAAATCATGATTCAAAAAATAACTCGGCTTCTTGATTGCTACCTGGATTCGCCTGATTTTTTTTCGAAATATCCGTTTAGTAGTTTTTCTCTTAATAATTTTTCTTCTGCTAACCTTTCTTGGCATCACTTTTTTGGTTTTCTTCTTAGCCGCAGTATTTTTCTTTGTTTTCTTTGTTTTCTTATGTTTTTTATTTTTAGCCATTTGCGTTACGACTATCTTTTAACTTTTAATAAACCGATCTCTAGAAATTTTTGGATTTCTCTATTAACCATGCTCCTAGGCTCCTGCACTCTGGTAATCAAATCTTTGGACGTGAAATCAGTATCAGCGTTGCGGAATAAAAACTTGAGGATCCTTACCCGGGTTTTTGATTCAAAAAGCTGTTCGAGAATATTTTTTGACATGTGCATATTTAAAGATTAGAATTAAAATATAGCTTATTAGTCATCAGGGTATAAAATTAGATTTCAAAAGTCAATTAATCACGGTAGCTTACCATGGAAAAAATTACACTTAAACCGATAGTCAAGGAACTGATACATAAGAATTACGAGCCCAACACTCATTTTGATGTTTTAGCTTATCGAGGAGCGAGCAACCAGGAGAAAAATCTGGGCTCGCTTTTTGTCTTGGGCCATGTGAAATATGAACAAGAGGATCTGTCCTACACCGTCAGTTTGATATCTTCTCTTGCCAAACGGGAATATTATTCTGAGGCATCGGTACAAACACTCAATCCAAAAAAATCTTTTGAGCGCACGCTAAAGAAACTCAACGAAGTTCTGGACGATTTTTTCAAAAATAAAGAATTCAAATTAAATATCGGGCTTTTTGTCATCGCCGGAGACAATATCTACATCTCCAGGCTTGGCAAATTCAAGATAGCTCTGGCCAGAGACAGCAAATACATAGACATCCTCAATAACCTGGAGCTATTTAACAAAGATACCGAGGGCGAAACTCAATTTTCAAATATAATATCTGGCAAACTGGAAGCTAACGACAAAATCTTAGCTTATTTCCCGACAAGACCGATCAGTTCGCGCGAGAAACTTCTTAATAATATTTTTGTAAATCAAAACCAGGAAGAGTTTAGCCAAAAAATTGACCAGTTGTCAGCCAATACCGCCAATTTCTCATGCTGTGGCGTGCATGTGGCCATTCAGCAGATTAAAGAGATTCCGATACGTTCGAGCTTGCCGACTTATCCGAAGATAAACCAGGCGTCTGCTTCTTACAGCCAGACCCCAAGTAAGGTGCAGCCGTTATCAAACACGGCTCCGGATAACCCGGGAATACCCGCCAAAGATAATCCCGGCGACAAAGAACAACCACCTACCGAATCTGATGTCACCACTACGATCAAGGAATCACCGACTCGTGCTTTTGAATCTGAAGAAGATATGGATGACATCCAGCATCCGCGCATTATACCCGCCGAATTTTCAAGAGTGAAAAGGGCGAATTTACTAACTCCCTTATTTTCTTATTTCTCCAAACTATCTTCTTTAGGCCGCCTCAATGCTAAGACCAGATCGCGTACATTCATAACCCTTGCGGCAGTAGTGGTTATTCCTCTTATAGTCTTCGTCATATTCAAAACCGGCGGCACTTCGCGCCAGGTGACGGATGCGATCAATAACGCCAAGAATAATCTTAAATTAGCTCAATCCCGCCTGACCCAAAATAACATGCGTGACGCACGCACTCTTTTACAAGCAGCGCTTTCCAACACCCAGGGGCTTTCCGACAAAAAAATCACCGACATCAATAAACAAATAAATCTTTCTCTGGACAGCATTGATCATACGAGCGACAAAGTGCCGTCTATGTTCGCTGATCTGTCAGCCCAGGTCAACGGTTCACAAGTGACTGCAATCTCCGCTTCACAAAACAAGCCGTACTTATTGACTGTAGATGGCAATCTTTTATCAGTGGCCTCTGGCAGTGCCGGCAATCTTACCAGTTTCAAAAATAATCCCAGATTCATCTTTGATTCTCAATCGGTCATTTCAGTCTTTAACGGTTCCGATGCTTTTGGGACTTACGGCCTCAAATCCAAAAAAATGACACTCTATACCCTTTCTCAACCGGCAGAAGCGGCTGATTCTGTCTTATACCAAGATAATCTTTACACTCTTTCAGAAAATCATATTTACAAATACGCCGATGTCAATACCGGCGGCACTAAGCGTGTTGAATGGGGATCGGATAGTTCCGACGGCCAACTCATGTCTCTTACCGTTGACGGCGATGTTTACGCTATCAATACCGACGGCAAGCTAATGAAATATTTCAAAGGCAAAAAAGTCAGTGATGTTGACTTGCAAGTCATTCCATCTGCCGGCAGTAGAATCTTAACCGACAAGAATTCCGCCTTTATATATCTCGCCGATAAGTCAGCCAGGAAGGTCTACGTTTTCGACAAAGCCAGCGGCACTCTCAATACTACCTACAAACTTGATGCCGCCGGCACCATCAAAGATATCTCCGTCTCCACCGACGGCTCCGTCTGGATACTCTCGGCTGATAACAAGGTCTGGTCACTCAAATAATCGCTCAACCCCTACCCCAAAATCAACATTCCGACTTTGACAAATATAACTTGCTCGCTGACGCGGAAGTCCTTCCGAGCTTTCCTCAACCTTAGTTTATGTAAACATAAACTAACCCCGCATTAGCGGGGCTTAATCGGGTCTGCGGTCTCGGCTTTCCGCTGCTCGCTCGCCTTATTTGTTTTGCCCCGTTGGGGCTTGCTTGCCCCTACTCGGGGTTACCAAAGTCTCCATGAATGATTTTGGGATAGGGGTTTTCGCTCTTGGTTTTTGATGAATCACAAAAATTGCACCACCGGGAGTCCCTCCCCAGTTTTGTTCAAAACTGGGGAGGGACGTTCATTTATAACTTTTTGTATTAATAAGAATAGGATGTTATTTTCCGGCGGAGACGCATGCGTTTTGCGCCTGTCCCGAAGGGCCAGCAAAACACGTGCGTGTAGCCGGCTCAGCAAAATGATATTTTAAGATTTACAATTTTTGTAACGGGAACTCGCTTTCCCCCAATAAAAAAGCCGCGAGGGCAGGGATCTGTTTGCGCACTACAGATCCCCTCTCGCGACGACGTGGCCGAGCCGGCCTGCTCCTTATTTGAGAAGCGGGCGTTTCATGATGATCGGGTCCCCGTTTACCGCCTGGTTTCCCTGCTGAAATTTGGTCACCATCATGTTTTCATACTTCTCCTGGTAATACCGTCCCGCGTCTTCCAGCGGGATCAGCTTGCCGGCTACGGCGGCCTGGTCTTTGTCTTTGCCGAGACCGTAGACAATGCCCTCGGTTCCGCAGGGACCAGTAGCGGCGATTGCCTTCTGCTCGGCTAGCTCGCTCTGAAATACTTTGACATTTTCTCTCTCGGCATAAAAGAAAAAGCCGAGTATAACCAGGGCGGCCGCAAAAAACCACAACAGCAAATCCTTTGTTGATTCCTTCATTTTTGTTTCTCCTTTTGTCAAATTTGGCTTTTCAGCCTCTGGTAATATAATAACATATTTTCACTAAAAAAGCAAGTAACAGATGATTTTCGGTCTAAAACCCTTGAAAAATAAGGGTTTTAAGAACATCTCAATAAGCGAGGATGCCTAATTTTTCGTATTTATCTGACGATTATATAAATAAGGGGACTAGCGTTAAGAATTGTTGGGTAACGCAAAGGTTGGTCGGAAAACGCGTAAAAAACAAAACCCGCCCAGTGGCGGAGTTTTGTTTTTGAGCGGCAAACGGGGAACCAACCTGTGTCCAACAATTTAGCCAGTGACCGCAATTTGTAATGAGGAAGATACTAAAGAAAAATAAGGTATCCTCGCGTCACTTGAGTTCGACTGTCGCGCCAGCCTCTTCCAATCTCTTCTTGAGCTCCTCGGCTTCTTCTTTTTTGGCACCTTCCTTGACCACCGCCGGTGCGGCATCAACCAGATCCTTGGCTTCCTTGAGGCCCTTGCCCGTAACTTCACGGACTACCTTGATGACCTGGATCTTTTGCTGGCCGGCATCCTTGATGATAACATTAAAGCTGTCCTTTTCTTCAGCCGGACCGGCTTCCTCTCCAACGGCTCCACCGGCGGCAGGTGCGGCCATAGCCGCGGCTGATACGCCGAACTTCTCTTCTAGGGCTTTCACTAGATTAGAAAGCTCCATGACCGACATTGACTCGACCTGTTTGATAAATTCATCTTTGTCCATATAAAATTTATTTGGTAATAAGCGGCTGTCAATCAGCTTCACCTGCTGATTACTAACCACTTCTTACTAATTATTCTTTAGATTTAGCAATCTGATCTAATACAATTGCTAACGCAGAAATCGGATACTTCATCATACCGAGCAATTTGGCTATCATCGCTTCTTTTGAAGGCAACTTGGCAAATTCGGCAAATTGCGTCATATCCAGAAATTTACCGTTCCAGATGGCACCAAAATATCTTAAAGCCGGGTGTTTCTTGGCAAAAGTATAGACTGACTTGGCCGTAGATTGCTCATCGCCATAGCCGAAAGCTACACCTATTGAACCCTCGTATTGAAAAATATCTACCTCCTTCTTATTGTCCTTTAGGGCTTTATCCAAAAGAGTTTTTTTGCCGACCAGATATTCCGAATTTATAGCATTCAAATCTTTTTTTAGCGATCTCGTATCCGAGACATTTAGACCCTTTTCCCCTGCCCGGGCAAAAGAAGTGAAAATCGTAATCTTGGCTTTGGCAAGTTTATCTTTTAGTTTGGCAAATTCTTCTTTTTTACGCGTGAATGATTTCATAAAAAAACTGCGTTTCTACCGCAGATGACAAACCAAAAACATGGCTTGCCTCGGCGCGCCTTAATGCACGCTTTCTACGGCTGAATTAAGTCTAGCAGAGTAGCAATCGGAAGTCAACAATAAAACCATCCTGAGCCCTTCAGTCCTGAGGACTTCAGGATCGAAGGACTTGTCGAAGGACAGTTTTATTGTTGATACTTGGTGAAAACTAAGGAATTGGAGTTGGGACCGGAATACAATCGGTATTGCCTTGGGCCGCGCCGTAACCGGGAATACAGAACGCTCCGGATGCCGGTGCACCACACTGGATCGCCTGAACCTGATTACTGTAGGTACATCTGACCGTCTCCGTCGCTTGGCCGGTGGAAGATACGCCAGCGACTTGGCAGGGATCGCCTGGCTTCAGACTAGTATCACCACAAGTAGGCAAATTGGTGTAATTAATGCTGCCATTGGGGTTTGAGATATTTGAGATAGCACTAATGCAAGCTTGCCATTGCGGCAGGAAGTTGATCTGATTGGCGCCGGTTCCAAAACCATCGCAAACACTACCGGAAGTACCGCCGGCAGGAGGTATTGCGCTAACACCAGTAGCGGGAACAGTATTGTTAAGAGTGCCATCAGCGCTACATAATGGCTCCGGCGGAATGTAGGCGTAACTCATGAAACAAGTCCACTTCGTGCCTGCCGGACATGTGCCGGTAGGAGGATTGGGATCGCAACTAAATGTTGCGCCGGTAGCACCCGCCGGAGTCTGGCCGTTAACGGTGCAAACGGGTACCGGCGGATTCTGGCTGGTATCAAGGCGTCCGGTCCAAACGGTTCCGGCCGGACAATTACCATACGGCGTTGTTGTGCTTGTGTAATTAGAAGCATTGGGATCTACGACTTCAAAGCTGACGGAATTTGAGATTTTGCTGTTGACCATCGCTTCTTCCTGCCAAGTTCCGGTTTCATTGGCTGAAAAATTAGCCTGATTGGTCCAATTACCAGAACCATCTGTTGTGCCAAAATTTATCCAGCCATTGGTATCTGGGGTAAGTCCCGGATAATACCAAGGCGCGCCATTCTTAAACCACTTGTAATTAACAATTGAATTTGCGCCGGCGTTGGACAAGGTAAGTTTGAAACCATCGGTATTGTAGAAAAGATAGCTTGGATTTCTAGTCGCGGTAGTATTTTGCAAATTTAATATCGGGGTCTCCAAAAGCCCCTGTAAAGCCAGTCCAGGCGGTAGGCCAGCGTTAGCAGAACCGTTATCAACTAAAGAGTAAATATACGGCGGCGTACCACCGGCGGCTTGTATCTGGGCAAAATAGGACACGCCGATAACAGCATCGGGAACAGTCGGTGTGGTTATAGCGAGACTGGTCGTGGTTGTACTTGCCGCTCTGGCGATACTCTGATTGGTATGAAATTTACCAGCGAGAACCTCCTTGTTTTTAGCATTATTCAAACCTAAAAGATTCGGTATGACCTCCATGGTATAATCCTGATCGAAGGAGTCGCCGTTGGTATCAGTCACTCTGATCGTAAAAAAGTAAATACCTGTTTGGGCATGGACAATCGGAAGACCAAAATTGAAACCACCGGTCACAGTATTATCGACGACAGTACCAGCAACGACGGCAGCCGCACTAGTAGGACTGGATTGCTGAACCGGATTAGTCGCGTTAGTTGTCGTAACCGTCGGTATGGTAAAGTTAAAAGTGTTCGCCACTAGATCAGGATTAATGATGTAAAGAATCAAATAAGCGGCAAAAAGTATGATCGCGCCGATGATAGCTTTTTTGAGCTTGTCCTGGGCATCGCCTAACTTACCGGCATTACCTGCCGCCGTAAGCAACAAAAAACCGGCATAAAGTATCCGGAACAAAATTGCCAAACCGACGACGGTCAGAGCGAAACTATAAACCGAACTTATGAAAGCCGGCAGAGTCGTCGTCTGCGTAAAATTAGGCAGAGTGGCTGCCTGAACCGAATGAATCAAAAAACTAAACATCAACAATCCTTAGCCACAAGCCGCTAGCCGCTAATAAATATAACTTAAATATCACTAGTTGCTGACAGACAGTCGCTAGGCGTTATTTGAGATATTTTTGTCTTGCTATTAAGTGTTCGGCGGCAGTTTTAGAAAAAATAGTTACGCCGTCTTTGGTAGTTAAATAATACAGGTAATCGCTTGGCGCAGGCTGGAGCGCGGCTTCAATAGACCTAAGACCAGGATTAGATATCGGCCCTTGGGGCAAGCCTTTCCTTACATAAGTATTATACGCCGTATTAATCACGATGTTATCCACAATGTCCGCCGATGATACATTACAATACTTGCCGGACAGCCATTTTGGATAGCAGATCCCATAAGCAACTGTAGCGTCTATATCTAGGGGCATGCCTAATTTCAATCTTCTTTCAATGATGCCGGCGACTAGTTGCATATCGCTTTGCGTTTTGACTTCTCTTTCTAATATAGAAGCTATGATAACAAATCTCAAGTTCTGCGCTTGAGTCAAGCCTGCCAGCAATTTAGCGGTTTTAGCTTTAAAATTACTGTTCAATACCTGGAAAATTGTGTTGATTCTGGCCTGCGGATCAAGTAAACTGATTTTTCGGTCAAATCTATAGGTATCGGGGAAAAGATAGCCTTCGAAATCAAGTCGTGTAGTTTGCGGTTTCAAAAAATCGCCTTCTTGCATCAGGCCGGCTCCGGCAAATAGCTTGTCAATGTCGGCAATATTGGTGCCTTCAGGAATTGTTATCTCAATATCATTTGACTCTGCTAGACCATTGGAAAAATCATTAACCAGTTGGCTTATACTTACGGGCTGATTGATTAGGTATTTGCCCGCTTGTAAGCGTTTGCTGTCGCCGGATAATCTGACATAGGCCTCAAAAACGTAACGGCTATTAATTAAACCATGGATTGCTAAATTATCGGCGATTAAATTAAGTGACTGGCCAGAATCTATATTAAATTCAATATTTTGACTACGGCTGGATAACAAAGGATAAGGCAGATAAACCAAAGCCGCCCCCAGAATAAGGACGGCTAAGATTAAAGCGAAAATTATATGCGATTTAGCAATCAACGATCAAAGTGGTTTTTTATCAAGAACTTTTTCCGGAGGTATAGTTCTTTTGCCCGCCTGTAACTGCGCTAAGCGCTGTTGGACTAAATTATTATTGGGATTAAGTTTTTGTATCGCTTGTACCTGGATAAGGGCGTTGGCTAAGTCTCCTCTTTCTTCATAGATCAACGACAGATACCAGCGAGCGTTGGAGTAATCGGGAAAGAGGAAAACGGCTCTCTGCCAAGCGGCAAGGGCATTGTCTTTCTGGTTGTTGCGATAGTAAAGAAGGCCCAACTGAAAGGCAAGACTTGGATCGCTGGGATTAGCGGCTTGAAGTTTCTCAAATTGCTTAACGGCTTCGGGCAGTCTGCCTTCTCTATCATAGACCACCGCCAAGTTAAAGAGTGCCTGTCCGAAATTATTGTACAAAGATATGGCTTTTTGGAAATTCTGTTCTGCTTTGGATAAGTCGGTATTAATTTGGCTTTTTATGGCGTTAGCTTGACTGGTATTTTGTTGGCTAGTGATATTTTTTCGTAAAATATCTGAAACGGTGAGGTAGATATTGGCTATACCGAAATATGACGAGGGGTCATTTGGATTGCGGCTTAATGCTTCATTGTACATATTGATTGCCGCCGAGTCAGCACCACTAACCAGATTTATTAAATTCTGATAAACAATTGCGCGGTTGACCCAATTGTTGGAGTCAGCCGGGTCAACGTTGGTCGCACGCAACGAAATATTTACTGCCGAAGCGACTTCATTTTGGATACGTGAATTATAGACGTCTCGCGTTTCATTTTTTTTAAGTCCCGATTTAAGATCATCGCCAAGTTGAGCTAGTACTTCTTGTGAAAGCAGTCTTAAGATTCTGTCATCGTTAGGGTCGGCATTTACACTCTCAACGTAAAGCGATACCGCTTTATTATGGTCTTTGGTTGCCGCTGCCTTAGCCAGATAAATGTTAGAAATATAATTATTAACCGTAAAATAGCCGGCGACCAAGACCACGACTAGACCTACAATGAATGACAGGGAGCCGACAAAAGAGTATTTGGCATTACTTTCAAGATTCACCACATTAACTTTCTTCGTCATCTCAAGACTGTGCAAAGCTAAGAAAAGGATGAGCAAGGTAATCATCGTCAAATTGAGAGGATAGAGGAAAATTGCTACCAAGATACCGAGACTTGCCGCCCAAAATCCCGGGTTAGACTTATCCAAGTTAAATCCTTTATGGATCTGGCTCATTAGACTTTGGCCATAAGACCCAAGCAAAAATAACAGCACCAGTAGCATAGGTATACCGCCTTCTATTGCCATGTTAGCCGCTTCCGAACCTGCCTCGGTAAACTGTAATTGATAAAAAACACTATTCGCGATAGCAGCAGGCCTCCACTTGTCATAAGCAATACTGAAATTTTCTAAACCTATCCCCATAGGTTTAGATTTAATGGAACTTCTGGCAATTTGCCATGAAGTGCGCTGAGATGGCGCGACCTCTACCGGAAATTTTGACTTCAACGACGTCCAGTTAAAATGAACCAGCATCAAAAGTATGCCCAATACAATAACGGCCATCGGTACGGCAAACAGGATCATTTTAGAGTTTTTATGAGAGGAAGTGCCCACAGCCGAGCTGAAAGCGACTGAAGCCGAAATAACGCAGAAGGATATTGCCCAGACAACCCACCAATTGACTAAAATTATTACAAACAAAGCCAGAAGAAAGCCGAGATAACGCAGGCCTTTTGTTGCCCATCTTTGCCAGTCATCGCTTACCGTCATTGTGCCTTTATTTGAAAAAATCGCCAAAGATAATGCCGCCAAGACCGCTAAAGCATTGATTGAATTTATGCTATTGAATGCCCGGCTTGCGAAAACCCCTTTGAAAAGATAGATACCCATTATTTGCAACACTCCATAAACTAGAGCTAATATCAACGAAACTGAAATAATATTTTTTAAAGCTTTGCCCTTATCTTCGATCACATTAGTGGCTAAAAAGAAAAGAACAGCCAAAGAAGCCAGGCTTATAAAAGAAAAACTGCGAGTCGAGGCGTTGCCAAATAAACTGCTAAATCTACTGACCGAAAAGATAACAGAAATGATACCGGCCAGGACAAGACCGACTATTGGCAAATAAAATCTGCTTGGCCGCCAGCTCAAGACACCGCTTTTTATCACATCAATCAAATAAAGCACTAGGCCAATGCCACTAATAACTATAAGTAGAATCTGTTTATTGAACTCCAGATTGTCGTAAACCAAAGACGAGAAAAAAAGCGGCACCAAAAAAGCGGCGGTATAAACTAGCCAGCGAATTATTTTGCGGATAGTAGGGCTCGGCTCACCTGTTTTACCACCGGTTGAAACGTTTTCGTAATCAACGCCTACCAACTGGTCATTGTTGCCGACAAAACCTAAATTATCCTGCGGGAGATCCTGGTAATCGTTGTCTGTTAAGTCCTCTTGCATAAAAATTTTATAACTTGATGACCTGACATAACTTGCAAACAAATTGCCAGTCCGGCAGATTCATCAAGACTGAACTAAATATTAGAAAAAATTATACTTAAGTCAACTATACGTTATTCACATGTTATGTTTTTATTTTAGAATCAGGCTACGAACAAAAATATTTGTATTAAACACTGATACGTTACACTGTCAACGTTGACCATTTTTTTAAACGCGGACTATAATACTCATATTGTGAAGTTTCGTAAATTTTGTTATGCCTAAAAAATTTTTAAGCGTAAATGAGGTCGCTAAAATATTCGGTATCACTCCCCTCACCGTCCGTAACTGGGACAAAAAGGGCGCCCTTGCCGCCTATCGGAATCCGGTGAATAATTACCGGATGTATAAGATAGAAGACGTTGAATCACTGATGAAAAATATCGAGAATAACAGGTCGCCACGGCCAAACATCAGACGGCTAGCCAATCAACCCCGTAAATTGAAGATCGAGGTCTTTTAACCGGCAACACAAGTATTGAATTTTGTAACTTGTATGTTGTATTGCTCCACTTGAGTTTTGAGTTGGCTGATGAGCGTATTTATTTGATTAACTAAGGTATTATACTTATCAGTTTTTTGTTTGTACTCGTCGCCGGTTTTGATTTGTGCTTCATTCACTCCGTTGAATTCAGATTCGGCTTGTGATTTTAGTGTATCCACTTGGTTTTCCAAAGCAGTAATCTGTGATTTAAGTGCCGTGTCCGGCTGGGAACAAGCGGACAGGGGCTTAGCAAATGTTTGAACGGCAAGCCAGGTTTGATGACCCTGGAATATACCCTGCATAACAGCTACGCCTATTTCACGATAGCGAGGGTTGAGAATATTGGCGCGATGGCCGGGACTATCCATCCAAGCCTTCAATAAATCCCGGTCATCTTTGTAATTACCTAGTGCCAGATTCTCACCGACAGCAATGTATTGATAGCCGACAAACTCAACCAAATCACCAGCACTTTTGCTTGTCACCGGCGAAACGTGCTCAAAGTACTGGTTGGCAAACATATCTTTAACCTTGAGCTTAGCTTCGGCATCAAGTTTCTCATTTTCAGCAAGTATTCGCAGGCCAATTTTTGCACGCTCATTATTGGTAAGCGTAATCACGCCGGCCGGCGCTAAATATGATTGAGGAAATTCGCGGCTGGCTCGCAGGGGCGGCGGCGTGGATATTTCTTTGGCCAAGTCATTTGTCACAACATCGCTAGACTTTTGTATTTCAGCAATATTTGCAACAGTTTTTTTATTAATCTTATTGAGCAAAAATATGCCTGCGGCCAGAATTACGATTATTATTATTAAAATGATTGACCTTTTATTCAAGATTTAATTATAACCACATTGACAAAGACCGTGCAACCGATTATTATCCCATCCGCCCGCGTTTCTGCGGGTTTTTAATTATTTGTTTTTTACTCCGAGCCAAATTTTAACTTGCGGCGCAAGCTCAAATTCTTTTTCAATATCTAACAGCCCATCCTGCTTGCGGCCATGGCTTAATTCAGCAAGCAAGGTGTCGCTAACAATTTCTTTGCTAAATTTACTGATAACCGCGATGATGTCAGGACTATCAGATTCCCAGCTAGCATATATTTTCTCATCCAGTTTGTATTTGGCCTCCTTACGCATATCCTGAATTTGCCTGATGATTTCCCTGGCGTAACCTTCCATAATAAGCTCCTGGGTCAACTGGACATCTAGCTTTACCGGCTCATTCTGCGATGGATCGTAGACGGCAGCTTTGACGTTAAGTTCTGCCAACAAAATCTTCTCTAGTTCCTCTCCGAAACCACCATCTTTTTTCAAACTTATACCAGCCAATGGCTGGCGGACTTTGATAACAAGCGCTTTTCTCTGGGCCAAGCCATGTACTACGACATCGCGCAAATCTTGCATATTTTGCTCAAGTTCAAGGTCAATGAATTTATTGCGAGCTCGCGGCCAATCTTCTAGATGGACTGATTCCTTACGGTTATCAATCCTCTTATAGATATGCTCGGCCATGAAGGGCGTGAATGAGGCCAAAAGTTTACTTAGTTCAAAAAGCAGATACCTGAAAAACTCCGAAGCTTGCTTACGTTCAGCCTCATTGCGCGGTTTCTGGAATCTTTGGCGCGATCGGCGCAGCCACCAATTGGAAAGATCCTCGACGACAAAATTTTCAATTGCCCGAGCGCCGGCAGTTAGATTATACCTATCCATATGATGGTTGACGCCTGCCAACAAAGTGTTAAAACGCGAGAGTATCCATTTATCGAGAACGCCCACTGGCTTAGCGGCGCTATTCTTTTTGCCGGCGCCTGGCTTGGCGTAGAGCTCAAAAAATCTGAGCAAATTGAAAATGGTCATCATAAAACCGTTGAGTTTCTTGCCGACATCGGCTAAGGCAAAGAGTTTGGGATCGGCCGGATCGTTGACCGTGTAAAAATACCACCTAGCGGCGTCAACCCCGAATTTTTCAATCACCTCCCAAGGGTCAACAACATTGCCAACCGACTTGGACATTTTCTTGCCTTTTTCATCAAGAACGTGGCTGTAAGAAACGACATTTTTGTAAGGCACGCCCTTACCAAGAAGTGTGGATACGGCAAGCAGGGTGTAAAACCAGCCGCGTGTCTGGTCGATGCCTTCGGCGATGAAATCAGCAGGAAAGTTATCGGCAAAAACTTTTTTATTCTCAAAGGGATAATGCCATTGGGCGTAAGGCATGGCGCCGGAATCAAACCAGACGTCAATGACATCTTTCACCCGGTGCATCTCGCCGCCACACTTGGCACACTTGAGAATTAGTCTGTCAACATATGGCCGATGCATGTCCAGCTCGCCATGTTCGTTGTAAGGATGGTTCAGGAAATGAACTTGCTTGAAATCCCCCCTTTTGATGTAGAGATCATTGTAACTTTTAACAGTTTCCTCATCCGACAAGTCCAGCAAAGCGCTCTCGGCAAGCCACAAGGGATCGCCGTGGCCGACAAGCAGTATTTTTTTACCTTCGTATTTCTCATCAAGTTCTCTCAATAAAGAAAATATCCTGATCTCGGCCTGCCGCCAACTCTCTCCATCCTCGTGCTGTAAATCGTCCATGCCCCTCTTACTGTCTTTCATTGGGCAGTCTCGGTGAGCTTTGCCTTCACAAACCAAGCCATGGAGTATTTCCCCTAGACGTTCATCTATATGAATATTTAAACTAAGTTTTCTAGAGAATATTTCTGCTGTTTGCCTGGCTCTCAAAAACGGGGAAGAAAATATCATGTTCACGCCGCCGTTTTTTTTAATACTCTCGGCCTTTTCCTCAACTTCTTGACGGCTTTTTGGTGTCAGCTCATATTTGTCGTTTTTGATATCAGAGGCCACTAATGAATCATCCTCGTCAGTCGGATTATCTTTGGTGCTCACGCCATGGCGCATCAATAAGAAAGTATTGCGCGGATGATAGCGGAATTTTTCCAAATCTTCAAGCGAACCGATAACTTTTTGTGAATTACATTTTTTACAAAGCCAGACTGGCAGCGGCGTACCCCAATAACGTTCTCGCGAGAAAGCCCAGTCTTTGGCTTCTTTCAGGAATTCGCCAAAACGTCCTGTCTTAAGATGAGCCGGCAGCCAGTTGATTTTTGAGTTATTTTTTAGAAGCTGCTTGCGTTGGCGAGACATGGCCACGAACCAAGAATCTTTGGCATAATACAAAAGTTGGTTTTTACAGCGCCAGCAAAAGGGGTAGGAGTGAGTATGATCTTCCGTCTTGAAAAGTAATCCCTTGTTTTTCAAGTATTCGATTATGCCTTTCTCGGCATCTTTGACATACTGGTCTTTAAATCCGATAACATCTTTAGTGAAGCGGCCGTCGGGATTGACAGTGTGGTGAGTTGGTAAATCAAGTTTTTTGCCAAGTTCATAGTCATCCTCGCCATACATCACTGCCGTATGTACTACGCCCGTGCCCTCATTAGTCGTCACAAAATCCGCCGGATAAACTTTGTAGGCAGTCTTAGTCTGAAGATGAGGAATATCAAAAAGCGGTTCGTAGTTAAGGCCTATGAGATCTTTTCCGTCAATTTCTTTTATTACCTTGGCTGTTTCGCCAAGTTTTGAAACCAGATCATGTGCAATTATCAAGCTTTTGCTGGCATGTTCGGCAACTATATACTTAATTTTCTTACCAACTGCCAAAGCGACATTACCTGGTAATGTCCAAGGTGTAGTTGTCCAAGCAAGAATGTAAGTGTGATCATCTACAATATTGCCGTTGATTTTCTGCCCTGGTTTGATTTTGAATTTCACATAGACCGACGTCTCGGTTATGTCTTCATAACCTTGGGCAACTTCATGGCTTGAAAGAGCGGTACCGCAGCGCGGACACCAGGGCAGAACTTTGTATCCCTTATACAAAAGTTTCTTATCATCTATTTCTTTGACTATCCACCAAAGAGTCTCCATGTACTTCGGATCATAAGTTATGTAGGGATGCTGCATATCCAGCCAGAAACCAATTCGGCCAGTGAATCTTTCCCACTCATCCTTATACCTCCAGACGCTCTCTTTGGCTTTACGATTAAACTTTTCAATACCATAATGCTCTATGTCTTTTTTATTCTTAAACCCAAGCTCCTTTTCCACTTCAATCTCAACCGGCAAACCGTGAGTATCCCAGCCGGCCTTGCGCTCAACCAAAAAACCACGCATCGTCTTGTAACGCACGAAGAGATCCTTGATTACTCGGCCAAAAAAATGGTGTATGCCTGGCCGGCCGTTGGCCGTCGGTGGCCCTTCAAAAAACACAAAACGCTTCGCCTGCTTGCGATTCTCTAACGATCTTTCAAAAATTTTCCTGTCCTTCCAAAACTTGAGTATCTTTTCTTCCGTCTTGGGAAAATCAAAATCAGCCATTACTAAAACTATACCCCAGATTAGGCTTAAATTCAATCAAAAAAACCTCGGCTGAGGTTTGGGTTTACCATTTCTGGCGCGGCTGAATAAGGCGATAACAGCATTCCAGGCTTGATGAATCAAAACCGTATATTGTTTGATAATTTGAGGTATC
>JBGQJN010000011.1:0-24509 GCA_041499075.1 Minisyncoccia bacterium
AATTGATTGATGAGAATAATCTTTCCGAATTGCCAACATTTCTGAAAAACATCGGCTCGAACCATATTTTGCGAAATCGTGAATTCGTTTTTACCCCCAAAATTGAATACGAATTAGTCGCCGAGCGAAGCGAGGCGAACCAAAACTCTTTGACTTTTCCTACGTGGTGCCGGCGGAAAGAGTCGAACTTTCGTCCAGGGCTTATGAGTCCCTTGTTCTAACCGTTGAACTACGCCGGCTATTTTGAATGTAATTTTAACCCATTTTTATGGGATTTTCAAGTTTAACTTCACAAAGCAAGGAGACAATAATTTACCAATACTTTGTTATGTCTAGCCAGCTGGTAAGCTCGGGTTTAGTTTGGACGTAGCCTTTGATATTTATGCTACTACCTTTGTGAATGCCCAGATGCAAATGTTTTCTTTCACCGCCGGTCTCACTGCTATAAGCCGCGCCCAATATGGCGAGCGACTCCCCCATCTTCAATTCCCGGCCGGTCTTGGCGCTAATACTTGATAACTTTATGTGCCCATAGACTACAGTTATCGGCTGGCCTGATAGTTCGCATCTTTGGACGGCAACACCGCCATAGCCGGTCGCCGTAATTTTTTCCAGAAGCAGTCCATCACAGATTACATATATTTGGATCGGCGTATTTGCTTCTTCGGGAAGTGTTTCAAAATCAACACCAGTGTGGTAGCCGGTAAATCTTTCCGGGCTGACCGGCGAATTGCCCGGAGAAACATAGATGCCAAAAGGTTTTTTGGTGACCCGCTGGCCGGCTTTGTCAATCGGTTTACCAAGACTTAACAAGCTTGGATTAGGTGTCTGACTGATTCTAGTTAATCCTGAACTTGGGCTGGGAGATAAAGTCAAATTTACAGCTTTATTTACGATATTATTTCTGGAGAGCAAATAAACGGCTATCAGAATAACGGCAATACCTAATAAGACAATTTTTGAATTAGTACTCACGGGTTTATGAAAAATTCTGGCTTATTTTTTATTGAAAAAATCTTCGGTGTATTTAATTATCACGTCGGGATCGTCATGAATAACATGACTGCCGTTTTTCAGAAGAATAACGTCTTTGTGCTCGCTTGATACCTTGGAAAAATAATCAAGAACTGCTCGATAATCCGTTATTAGATCCTGTTTACTATGTAAGAACAATATCGGCAATTTTACGTTTTCCAGGTTTTGAAGAAACTTTCCTTCCAGGAAATCAATGACCATTCTTGTTGCTCCAATCGGCGGTAATTTCAGTCTTTCTATTTTATCAAGCAATCGCCAGACGGCATAAACCGGATGATAAACAAGCATGCCTAAATCAATGAGCCACATATTTTTAAGCTTAAAAGGTGTGCCGATGCTGATAATGCAGTCAAGGCCTGATTCCTTTTTGGAATACTCCATAAACAAAGCCCCGCCTAAACTTATACCGATCCCGACTACGAGCTCATACTTACTTTTTGCCGTCCTAATCAAATCTCCTACGCCACGCAAACATTTCTCAAGAGTTATCTCGGAAAAATCGCTTACCTGACCCTCGCCCCAGAAATTACTGGCTATAACGGCCAGGTAGCCACGGGAATTGAAATGATTCTTCAAAGGCAGAATCGGCCTGGTATCCCTGGCAAATCCGCCTAAGATTATAAAACAAGTTTTTTGTTTATCCAACATCTTTAGATATTGTATAACTAGCGTTAATTAATTATGATAACATACAGATGACAGAAATTGAAGATAAAAAATTTAATATCTCCTGCATTATAGCCGCCTACAATGAGGAAAGTAGGATCAACCGGGTACTGGATGTAGTTATTGGCCACAAACTTCTTGACGAGGTAATTGTTGTCAATGACGGGTCAACCGACAAAACAGAATCTTTATTACAGGCAAAAAGCGGTTTAAAGCTGATTTCCTATCCAAAGAACAGAGGTAAAACTCACGCAATTATGGTCGGGCTAAAAGAAGCTCGCAACAATCTGGTACTATTAATCGATGCCGACCTTGCTAATCTTAATCAATCGAATATCACAGCACTTATTGAACCGGTAATAAATAACCAGGCCGATGTTACTTTGAGTACACGCGCTAACAGTCTTTTCATCTTCAAATGGCTGGGCTTGGATTACGTTTCCGGCGAACGTGCTTTTAATAAAGAAATTATTGGCGATTTTAACAAACTTGACGAACTTCCCCGCTATGGTTTCGAGTCATTCATGAATGAAGCCATAATTCAAAAAAAATTACGTATTAAAGTAGTCAATTGGCCTAACGTTATTCATACCATAAAAGCGGCAAAAATCGGTTTCTGGGCTGGTTGGATAAGTGAATTCAAAATGTTGTTCCAGATCATTTCACTCATGTCTTTAACCGGTATGGTTAGTCAATTTTGGAATATGCTCAAGTTAAAAGTACCGGATGCTTAAAGGGGTACGAGATTTTCTATGAATATGCGGCCGGCGTTTTCCCAAGAAAACATCATCGCTTTCTTCCGGCAATTTTGCCGATCTATTTCCAAACATTTAAGCGCGCTCTCCTCCAAGTTGTCGCCCAAATAGCCATCCACTCCGTTGGTAATGACATCCCTAAGCCCGACGACATCATAAGCCGCTACCGGTAGTTCGCAGGCCAATGCTTCTATAACTGCCAAACCAAAAGTATCCGTTTTGGACGGAAAAACAAAAAAATCCCCGATAGAAAGCAGGTCAACCAGCTCTTTGTCCTTTTTGTGCCCGACAAATACCGCCGAATTTTTATATTTTTCTTCAAGCATTTCTCTTGACGGTCCGTCACCGATGACAAGTTTTGAACCCGGCAAGTTACAATCCAAGAAAGCTTCTACATTTTTTTCCGGAGCGATCCTGCCTAAAAAAATAAAAATTGGTTTTTTAAGTCCATAGGGCACTTCGGCATCAAGATTTTTTTTGAAAGAATCTGTGTCTACACCCAAAGGAGAAATAACCAGATTTTTGAATTTTTTGGCTTCCAGCTCTTTTCTCAAAGACTCGGTAGACACCATAACGTGCCGGCTGGCACCATGAAACCAATGCATATACCTATTGCCTACATTGATGCCCAGATCTTTAAGCGTTTTGGATTTTAATCTTATCTGAAGATATTCCGGCAGCCGGGTATGATATTGCGTAGTAAAGTTCCAATTATTTTTTACACAGGCATTGCGTGCCGCAAGCCCCAGGGGCCCCTCTGTTGCTATGTGAATATAGTCCGGCCCAGCAATCCTCAAAATATCTTCCAGTTTTTTGGAAGTTACCAATGAAAGTCTGACGCTGGCATATGTCGGCAAGGGAAAATTTCTAAATTCGCTCGGGTGTATGACCGAAACACTAAACCCGCCCGCTTCAAGCTGATTTTTTATTTGCATAAGACTGACCATAACTCCGCTGGAGTTCTCTATCCAGTTGTCGGTTACTATCACAATTTTAGGACTCTTGGTAGCCATTACAATTGATATTATAGAACGATTTGAGCTGTCCCGCAAGGGTAATAAAAACTGAAATTTACGGAAACTGAGGCCATCTCATTATACCCAGCCGAGTTTTTTCAATTGCAAATATGCCCCCTCATAAGCCACGAGATTGCCCATAAAATTTCGCGGTGGTTTGTACCACCTGGTAATAGCCGGTTTCCGTGTGTCCGGTTGAAAAATTTCATAAGCGCCGCCCGCGTTATCAAAGAGCCGGGCTATATTAAGAAGGTCGCTTACCGCTTCGGTTTTGTATTGCATCCTGACAGTCTTTTCCGGATGTTCAAGAGCAATTTTGATTTTGACACGTATGTTTTCACAAGTTACCCATGGCCAGACATACTTGTTGTGGTAGCCTTCGTGTCCGATAAGCTTGTGCGGCCACATTATCTGACTGGCGGGATAAGGCGGATCAAAGTTTTTAAGTCCTGAATTGGTGCTAACTCTGTTATTAAGTGATTCCTGCACCCGGACACATTCGGTAGAATCTAAAAGATAGAGAGAACCCAAAACCGAAGCGGCGGTATCTACCCTGTCCTGCCCCTCCTCGGCCCGGAAATAAGCTCCGCTGACATCATACAATTTTTCCATAATACTTTTTTTAGTAAGGCGGAATTGGTCTCTGTAAGCAGTGGCCTCTTCCTTTCTGCCAAGGCGGGATGCCATAAAACTCATCAGCCGCAATGATCTTGCCCACAAAACGTTTATGCCGCCGAGCTTGCCTCCGCGGTTTATACTGTCTGCCCAATCAGCATTCATACTTTTTACTGAGGCCAGCCCATCGTTTTGATCCACTTTTGTTTTGAAATATTCTACGGCCTTTTTAATTTTATCAAAGTTTTGTTCAACGAATTCCCTGCCGCCTGGAGAATTGATAAAAAACTCCCCCGCCGCTATTATAGCCGAGGGCACAGTATCTTCTGCGCTTGAAAAATCCTGGCCTTCGTATACCGGCCTTTCCTGCCTGCCTCTAATGCCTTTCTCTATGATATTAAAAACTGGCTTGGCAAGCCTTCGTAAGCCGGGAATAAGTTTTAATATCATGTATTGCCTCTCCACTCTTAAGGGCAGGGCTCCGTCGCGGCGTTGATGTGAAAATATTGTTGCCAGGGAATCTTTGAGCGCCTCCGGTCTTGCCTCGGCAAGGTAATTACTGGCCGCGTGGGAAAAATCACGAGTCCATAGTTGCTCGTAAAAATTCTCATCAGGATTCGCTGAAGGAAAAACGCCGAACCCCGGCTGGTAATTCTTGGCAAGCTGACTCTCGGCGCTTGAAGAAAATTTTAGAATTAACTCCTTGTCGGTCTCGGCCAATAATACCGGGCCGCTGGAACTGGCTTCCCTAAGACTGCCCCCTTCAATAAGGTCTTCCTCGTCCTGGCCGGATGTTCTTATTTTTTCTCTAACAAGAGCGATCTTTTCTTTTCTTTCTTCTTCTTGCTCTTGTCCTGAAAACGAAGATTCGCCCTTGCCAGTTTTTTCTAAGTCAAACTGTTCAGTTTTGGGTTTGTCAGGCGCTTCAGCATTTTGTCCAGGTTTAAATTTTGTCGGTTGCGGCTCATTCTCAATGGTCATAAATAGATACTAGCTCAACCAATCCGGCAGTCAACTAGGCAGATTTTCTTACGCTAGTGGATGAGCGGATAATGGCTGAAAATCGCTAGGAAATAACCTTAGAAAATATGTCTATTGAATAGTGCAAGTGGTCGAAGAGTGCGGCAACAACGGCCACTAAAGAGGCAGAAAGGGAAAAGTATTTAAGCAGTTTTTTGTGCCAAAAAATAAGAGTGATTAGAACACAACTAGGGTTTTCCTGCCAGTTATCGGTTATTATGACTATTTTATGTTTACCAGCAATCATCTTAATCTAATCTTTCTATTTTATTGGCAATTCGTGACGATATCTTTCGATATGCGTAGAAAATAATAAGAATTATGCCAATGGCAATTAATGAAGCATAGCCATAATTAACATAGTGCGCCAGTGAATCATAAGACTTACCGAAATAATAGCCGATAATGACAAACAAAATGGATTTAGGCAGGGTGATGGCCAAAGAAATAACTGCGAATCTTTTAAGCGGCATCTTGGTTGCTCCGACTAGCATCAAACCAGGCATGGGAGTAATAGGATTTATCTTAAGTGCAACCAGTGTCTTGATGGGGTGTTTGCTCGTGAAATTTTCTATACGCGCAATTCTTTCTTTAGAAAGCCCTAAGTGATGTCCGTATTTTTCCACAAAAGCGCCTCGGCTCCAATAGCCGATAGTATAATATAGGATGTCGGCAACCAGGTCGCCAAGTAGGGATAGGGCCAGAACTACGGGAAGACTAAAGTAGCCCGCCGCCGCGGCAAACGCCGCGGCGGCGGTTATTATCGGCCCTTCAATTACCATGCCGACGAACATCAAGATGTAGCCGTGGGCTATAACCCAGGCAAAGGCGACCGAAAAAGAGGTAAAATTCATGTACTCTAATTATGAGCACTTTTAGATTGTGGCGCAATAGTAATGCCCTCTACGAGTTGCCTTGGACTAATAACTGATAATCCTTAGGAAATATTTTTTTAGAAGCGTGGAAAATCCCGAAGCTGATGAAAAAAGCAGAAAAGACATCGATGGAGTAGTGTAAATGGCCCAAAAGTACGGTAGCTGCCCCGACAATTGTGAAAAAGAGGAAAAGATATCTAAACTTTTTCTCATCCCAAAAAATAAGCGCCATCAGGAACGGCAGGCCGGTGTGCATGGAAAAGAAAAGGTCATCGCCGGAACTTAATTTGTGTATCAGATCCGTCGGATCAAGGTAAGATTCAAACGGCGGCGGCCCAAGGTGCGTTAAAATAACAAATGCCGAACGCACCAGATAGAAAAGAGCGATACTTTTGAGTTCAAAAGGTATCCGGCGTGGTTCGTATAAAGCAATTATTAAAAGTATAATCAAAAATACGGTCGCCCCTTCAGAATAGACAACATCTACATTCACAATCGGTATATTATCAAGTATAATGTCGGTTACGGAATTACTGGCATGTATTGTGGTGTAGAAATTAGCATAGTAAGTTGTAAACAAACTAGCCGTTAAAAGTAGCAGGCCGAGAAATACATTCAGCAAAAAATGTTTTTGAGACCAGAAAAATTTGTGTTTTTTGACAATATTCCCCATAGAATTTCCTAAAAAATAGCTGGGTTAAGCAAAACCTGGAAAAAAATCAACTTTGATATTATTGTTTGGAACAGCAATATCTTTCAAGATCTTCTCAAAAGCGACAACCATCGAGCGAGAACCTGAAATATAGAACAATCTTTCCTTATAATCCGGTATTTCTTGAATAATCATTTCTTTGCTGATGTGTCCTCTACCGCCTTGCCATTCCGCCGGGATTTGATTGATATTCGTAAGGTTGTAGACCGTTTTTACTCCTAGCTCTTTCTCGGCTAGGTCAAAAATATCTTTGTAGGCAATCTCCGAAATGAGGCTATTAGAATAAAAAAGGACTATAGACCTAGGCTGATTACTATCTAAAAGGTATTTTAGCATACTTCTGAACGGAGTTATACCTATGCCCCCGGCAATGAAAACCAATTTCTTTTTTTGAGACCCGGGTAAGGTAAAATCACCGGCGAGCTGTGAAGCGATAATTTTATCGCCCGGATTCATAGATAACATGGATTTTTTGAAACTACTCGGCTTGGAATAGAATTTTACTCCTATTCTGATATTTTTTTCTGTCGGTGAGGAAGCGACCGTGAAGTAACGCCGGTTACCTCGGCTATCGGCATTTGAATTGCCCAGAGTCCATTCCAGATATTGGCCGGGCCTGAAAGCCAATTTCCGATTTGAGGCAAATACAAAATCACAAATATCCGAACCGATTGGAATTTTTTCTTTCAACTCTAGTACCAATCTTTCTTTTGGACTAACCAGATAAGAGAAAATATTACCCGCCAAAAGCGCCAGTTCCGGAGTAGAGTATATTGATCCTACATGGATTACCGGCGCAAACAACAAACCGACTAGCGCTCCATAAAAGATCTGGAGTTTTTTAGTCGGCGGAGTTGTAAGCGGCTCGGTTATCATGATAAATGAGAAAAATAATATCGGCGAATCCACTAATACTCTCTGAACAAGAGTTATCGCCGACCCGCTACCCAATCTTAGAAAGCTCGTAACGGTAATCGTGGCCAGACCCATGAGCAGAAAACTTAAGACCATATTAAATCTCTTTATTTTACGTACCACCAATAAACCGCCAATAACCACAAGCGGCAGCATAGATGCTGTGCCGACCCACCAGCTTGCTGATTGAGCAATACTAAAAGATGTCAAGGCCACGGCAAAAGCCGCCGGGTTGAATAAATGTTTTTTACCGATGGCAAAAATATACTTGGATGCCATCGCCCAGAGGGATGCCCAGCCAGCAAAAATAAAATAAGCAGAGTAATTCGAGACCTGCGGAGGCGTAATAATGAGAACCAGAATTAGAGCGGTAATGTATTCTGACTCAACATTTGTCGGCACTTCAAAGACTTTAGCAAAAATAGTATTAACAAATATACAAACAGCTAGGATTAATGCCGTTGAAAATAGAAAATCATAAGGCTTGAAAGGAAGTAACCCGAAAAAACTCAAGGCCAATGCCGCCAAGCAAAGAAAAATCAGGAAATACAATGCCAGTCTGTACATTGTTATCCTGTTTAAAAAATTATCTATCAAAGTAAGCATATTTTTAGGCCGTAGGCTTGGCCACGTAGGTTTCAAAACCGCTAGTCATCGTTGCCTTGCCATTCTTATCAATCATATAACCCTCAAAACCTTCCAAATTCTCTATAAAAATTATACCATTTTTGCCCATAGCAAAGGCCGCTGTCGCAAATCTATCGGCTTCGTAAATATTCGGGCCGATGACAGTCAGACTGACAATTTCGGTAATTGGCTCCCCTTTGCTATACGGGTTGTGTATGTGTTGGCCTCGGACATAAGTACCCGACGTAGCCACGCCCATGTCCTTAATATTTAAGACTTTTATTATTTCATCAGTTCTAAATGGATTGCGGATACCAACTTTCCAATATTTTCCGGCCGCTTGGATATCGCCGCCGGCATCAATAAAAAAGGGGCCTAGTTTCTCTTTTTCTAGTAATTTTGAAGCGTTGTGGATTGACCAGCCTTTGACCAGCCCCGAGGGATCGTATTTGCCGTCGCTAGAAACAATGCTAAAGTAGCCGTCGGTTTCATTATTTGTCTCTTGGGACAACCTAAAGACCGTTTTCATATCTTGGCTGTATTCCTCTGCACCAATCTTGCCATTATTGATAAGTGAGATCTCGCTGGTATCCTTATAAGTGCTGAATTTAGCGTCAACATATTCAAAGTAATCAAAAACTTTGTTTATGGCCAATTTAGCCGCTTCAGTTGCCGAGGCAATACCTATCTCAACCGTAATCGGCATGCCCATTATTAATCTGGTATCTTTCATATTTTAAATGTTACGCGCTTGATCCAACGCCGATGTTAAAGATTCTCTAAAGGCCCAACTTGTCTGGGTCGCGCCCGAGACGGTATCAACCTGCGCGCTTTGAGCCTGAATCGCTTCTTCCTTCAAATAAGGCATGGCTTGACTGTTGATTTCAATAGAAGTACGCCGATCCTGCGGGTAGTCCAAAAACTGTACGTCCGTAATTTTCCCGTTTTGAATCGTTGCTTGCACCTGAACATTGCCGTAATAGGCATCGGCAATATCACCGGTATAGACTCCGTCCTTGTATTGGCCGAGGTTTATTGTCGGTGAAGGAGTGGGAGAAGGAGTCAGCGAATATGTCGGCAGTCGCGTTGGTGAGGAGGTGGGTAAACGCGTCGGTGATCGCGTTGGATTGGGAAAATCCGTAGACAAAACAGGTGCGGGACTTCGGCTTTCGCTGGAGCTTTCGGAAGGAGAAGGTATAATATCAATTTCTCGCCCTTGTAGATGCTCAGATAATACGTATATGGAAAAAGCTACAATCACAAAAAATGATAATAAAAAATTTTTCATTGATATCACGGCAAGTGCTGTGGCCAGAAAAGCCACAGCACTTGTTTCAATTATTTATTCTTATTATTGACTTGGGCTCGGGCTGGGACTGCCGGTCATCAGCGGCCTGATTTGCACCGATTGAGCGGTAAGACTGCCATCGGAGTTGGTGGTACCGGTTATAGTAACCGTCTTACCGACCTGTAAATCATCGGCTGTGCCGTTTACAAATTTTCCGACTTCCGTTGAACCGGAATAAAAGACAATTTTTGAACTGCCATCGCGCATTTTTATGGTGATACTGGTATTATCTCTGGCAATAACATCGCCGGAGACAAAACCGCCGCCAGTACCGCCAGTAGCGTTTCTACCACCCCTAAAACTAGCGGCACCGGCAGCTCCTCGGGCGAAACTTGGCGCCTTACTTTGCTGATATTTCATACCACCATAGAAAGCGCCGCCGACCAGAACTAAACCTACAACTGCAATTGTCAGTATTTTACTCATAATTTATTCGTAGCGTAATGCCTCTATCGGATTGAGTGAGGCCGCCCTGCGTGCAGGGTAATAGCCGAACGCAATCCCAATAACGGCAGAAACGCCGAATGCTAATAGAACCGAAGTTAATGAAACCGAAGTAGTAATGCCGCCAAATTTAGACACCAGAAAACTTAAAGACCAGCCTAAAACCACTCCGGCAATGCCACCGGCAAAAGTAAGCATTACTGCTTCCGCCAAAAACTGGAAGTTTATGTCTTTACGTTTGGCACCGATGGCTTTGCGTAAACCAATCTCCCTGGTTCTTTCCGTAACCGTTGTCAACATCATGTTCATGATACCGATCCCGCCGACAATAAGAGATATACCGGCGACTGAACCCAGAAGTATTGTAAAAGTATTGGTCACTGAAGAAGCAGTAGCAATAATATCCGTCTGATTCAAGGTACTGAAATCGGCCAGAGTGGGATCTGATATGTTATGCCTTTGCAAAAGTAGGCTTGTTATCTGATCCTGTAAGTCAGTCATGGATTGACTATCAACCGCCTGGACACTGATTGTCGTAGCATATTGGTTGCCGGACAAAAAACGCTGAGCCGAAGATATAGGAATGTAGATTACATCATCCGGATTGTTAAAGCCCGTACCGCCTTTGGATTTGGTAAGACCTACTATCTTAAAATCAACTTTTTTTATTCTTATCGTCTGGCCGATTGGATCCGCTCCCGGGCCAAAAAGGTCATCCCTAGTAGTCGGACCGATAACCGCTACTTTTGAAAGTCCGGTTACATTCTGGTCTGATATGAACGAACCTTCATCGATAGTCACGTTTCTTACTGTCGGATAAGCTGATACCGTTCCGACTACCTGTGTGTTAGTGTTGGTGCCGGGAGCAGTTACCTGATAACGTCCCGAAGCTTCCGGAGCGACCGCTTGAACCAAGGAAAGCTGTTGGCCAATTGCGCTGGCATCATCCATCGTCAGACTCTGGGCACTGCCTCGGCCGGCACTGACTTGAAAACCAAAACCGCGTTGAGTACCCGGAGTTATAATAATTAAATTAGAGCCAAGTGACTGGATACTTGACTGAATCGTTCCTTGAGCTCCCTGGCCGATCGAAATCATGGCGATAACAGAACCGATGCCAATAATAATTCCGAGGACCGTTAGTCCCGAACGGACTTTGTTAACCAGTAGGGCTGAATATGTTTCTTCTAATAAATCTGATGTTGTCATAGTATTATTACTGTCTTAAGCGATCAGATGTATATCCACTTTTCTCTTATTTTTATTTTTCTCATCTCCAACCAACTCGCCATCGCGAACAGTAATTATCCTGTCAGCATGCTCAGCGACATAGCGTTCGTGGGTGATAAGTATAATCGTGCGATGTTGCTTCTCGTTAAGTGCTTGGAAGGTGTGCAGGACTATTTCGCCGGTTCTAGTGTCAAGGTTTCCAGTCGGTTCGTCGGCAAGAATCAAAGAGGGATTATTAACCAACGCCCTGGCAATTGCCACCCTTTGAGTCTGACCGCCCGACAGCTGATTGGAGTGGTGGTAAAAATGCTGTTCGTCCAGACCGGAATTCAAAAGTGCCTGCTTAGCTATTTTTTCCCGCTCCTCTTTGGGAACACCCGAATAGACCAGAGGCAGCATCACGTTGCGCAGAACCGTTGCTCTAGGCAGAAGATTGAAAGATTGGAACACGAAACCAAGCTTATCTTTTCTTATATCTGCCAATTCATCGTCCGAAAGTTTTGAAACGTCTTGCCCGTCAAGAATATACTTACCGCTAGTCGGCGTGTCTAAAGCACCGATGATATGCATGAGTGTTGACTTACCAGAACCTGACGGTCCCATAATGGCGACGAACTCCCCATCCCTGATTTTAAAAGAGACCCCATTGAGGGCGTTGGTTTCCACATCCCCGCTTTTGTAAGTTTTTATTATATTGCTGCATTCAATCATGATTTTAAATTTATAAACATAGGCCTCTACCTAAATCAGTTATTACTATGGTCCAAATCATTAATTGCCTCGCGCTCCGCCGCCGAAACCACCGCCGCCTGCCCTAGCACCACTACCCGTGGTGGGAAGCAGACTTCTGGTTTGTGTTGTCTGGTTTGTCGTTGTTGAAGCAGCAATAGTGCGCACAACTATAGTATCGCCTTCATTCAAGCCGTTGGTAATCTCCGAATTGGTATCATTTGATGATCCAACGACTACCATCTGCTGGCTGGTAGGAGCACTCAAAAGTACTCCGGCGTTGGCAGTACCGGCGGTAGTAGGAAGTATGTTCGAGCTATTAACAATCTGGACATAAGAAACTCCGCCTACGGTTTTTACGGCTGAATTGGGTATGGTTAAAACATCTGCCTTAACATCGGTGATTATATTAGCAGAGACACTCATACCCGGCTTAATTCTGGTATCTTGCGTATCAAAACCGATTTTAACATTATAGTTAACGACACCTTGGGAAACGGTACCGATAGTGTCTATTTCTATTACTTTACCGGTAATAGTCAGACCTGAAATCGCGTCGAAGCTAAGGGTCACCTTGTCGCCGATATTTATTTTAGCAATATCGACTTCATTGAGAGATGTCTGGGCAATCTGCTGGCTTGTAATCAAGGTAGCCACGACCGTCCCGGTTGAGACAGAAATATTTTTATTAACGGCTATATTCGCCAAAATTCCATCAAACAGCGCTGTTATATAATCATAAGTTAGGGCCTGCTTAGCATCAGCCAGTGCCGCTTGACTTTGTTTTAATGAATTCTGCTGGTTGGCCAGATCCAATGGATCGCTTTGCTGGGTATCGGTTAAATTTCTCTGGTCAGCAGCCAAAGTTTGCTGGGCTGAAGTTATGGAATTGCTGATATTATTCAAACTCGAGATGTGGCTATTTAGTTTGCCGGTATAAGTTGAAATATCAGATTGATACTGAGTGATTGCCGCCGGTATCAGCCTGCCTGATTGGTACTGCTTAAGACTGGAGACGACAGAACCGAGAGCATTCTGTTCGTCTTTTATCGCTCTGGCCATGGCCTCCGAGGTATTTAATGTTTCGTTAACCAAGGCAATGACCTTATCCGGATCTGAATAACCGATAATATTTTGGTAATCAGCCAAATTAGCGGTGTATTTATCGTGAGCAGAATTGTAATCTATGGTGGCCTGATTTAATTCCACTATCAATGAGGGCAGGTTGTAACTGTCCATAAGATTCTGGTAGGCGCCACTATTTGATTGGCCGCCGCCGGCAACTGTGGTATCAAAAATTATACCCCTAATCTCATCAATTATGGTCGGCAGATCAAGAAAGTCGTTGACTACCTCGGCAAAACCGCTTTGGTAGTTCTGCTTCAAGCTGTTCTGGGCGGAAGTTATACTGTCTTGTATTTTCGGCATGTTACTATTTTGATTGATCTGAAGCTTGGACAGAGCAATTTGAGTATTTTCCAAATTAATTTCCGCATTGCGTACTGCTTTTTGGGCATCAGTCGCATCAAGCTGGACAAGGAGCGTGCCGGCTCTTACAAATTGCCCTTGCTTAGCACTGGCGACGTACAAAACGTCACCCGAACCCTTGGATTTGATATCCAATTGTTCAGAAACTGAGACTTGGCCAGTCCCCGATACAGAAGAAATAAGAGTACCCTTTTGAACGCTAGCTAAAACGTAGCGAGTTTCTTGGCTGTTATTATTGGCGGATTTATAGCCGTAATAGGCCAGGACGAGTACCACCAAAATCAAAAAGCTGCTGATTTTTTTATGATCTAAAACAGTTTTTAGTATTTTTTTAAACATAGAATTATTTATTGAGATTTTACCGGCGACATTGAGCTTGACGGTAATGGAGATAGCGACGGCGGTAAAAGCCTTATTAATTTCGCCTCTATCTGACCGCTACTATTCGGCTCACCGATCACCGTAATATAATCGCCAACTTTAATATCCGCCGGTTGTATCGTATCTCTGGAACGTCTGATTATTGAATCATCATTTATCAAAACAATTTTTTCAACATTATCGCGGCCGTTGACGACGAGGGTTGATCCGTCAATCTTAATAATTTGTCCGAATGTCCCATGCGCGTCAATAAAATCATTGCCGCTGAAGCTTTTGAAAAACCCGCCTCTTGGTCCACCGAAATTACGCTGGTAATTTTCTCCCCAAACATAAGAAAAACGCGCTTTGTTGTAACCAATCGCTATACCCAGACTGAGAATTCCAGCCAATAATGCGACTATAAAAATAGCTGACATCAAGACAATAAATTTTTTTGATTTTAGAAAATCTAGAATATTATTTAACATATGTTTGTTTTTGCTTCTTAATAGATCCACTGAGCGACAAAAATTTCCCGAAATAGACGCTTACAAATCTTGCAAATAACATCAGAAAAGCGACAGAAAGTAACAAGCCAACGATTGTTATGCCGGGCATTGACTCGGATACAGATAAGCCAAAACTGTGCCAATCTTTCAAAACTGTGCCGGGATCAGAGAAAATAAGCGACAAATAAGGCCCGAAGCTGGATTCAGAAAGGACCTCTTTCAGACCGATGAAGGCGAAAATGGAAAGTAAGAGAAAAACAAGCAAGATCGTAGCGAAAAATCCCAGATGTCTTTTGACTATCCTAAACTGCTTTTCCAAACCCAAACGCTTTATTATCTGCGACAAAAGTCCCCTGGGGGGCTTTATTCTTGGATAATGCTGTGTTTGTTCGTTTGACACCATCATAGTCTCTATCGACTAATACGTAATACGAAAAAACCACGCATTTTGGTGCAACAAGCAGTAGATGCCTTGCTTATTTCTGTTTTTTTAGGATGATCTTTTTGAGAAGAAACAGTCCTCGCCGATAACGGCTTTTGACAGTATCGAGAGGTTCTTTGAGAGATTCCGCTATTTCTCGGAAACTAAGATCTCGACTAATGTGAAGATTGATAACTTTATTGTAATCAGCCGGTAGAAGTTCAAGAGCAAGGGCTAAACTTTTGGAGGTTTCTTTAAGCGATAATTTCTCCAGAATAGATGGCGAATTATCGGATAATGACCCAGCAAAATCTTCTTGGCTGTATTCATTTTCAATCATAGAGAAAGGCAGAGCGTTTTTTTTCTTCAGCCAATCGATGGCGGTATTTTTGGCAATAGTGAAAATCCAAGTTCGAAAACTTTTTGATCGCTCAAAGCGCTTGATGTTGCGCCAGACCTTCACGAAAACTTCCTGGGTTATGTCGGACGCGTTATCCTGGTTACCGGTGTAATTCCTTACAAAACCGTAGATAATCGGCAGATAACGCTTCACTAAATCTTCCAGGGCCTGTTCGTATTTGTCCTCAACGTACCTCGTGACTAATTGTTCATCAGTCATTTTTATCATTTTGATATTAAACACATTATACACGAATCCCAAAGAAAAGTAAATCCTACTCTTTTTTATCCAGTTCCAGACAAACAGAATTGATGCAATAGCGCTTACCGCCCTTATCTTTAGGTCCGTCGTCAAAAACATGGCCCAGATGAGAACCGCAGTTTTTACATCTCACTTCAATGCGATGCATACCCATACTATCATCAGGCACAAGCTCAATGTGCTCCAGATTAACCGGATCGGTAAAACTCGGCCAGCCGGTACCAGATTCAAACTTGGTATCAGATGAGAAAAGTTCCTGGCCACAAACAGCACACTTATACATACCCCTGGCATGCTCATCCCAATACTTGCCGCTAAACGGTGCCTCTGTCCCACCCTGACGCATTACCTTATACTGCTCCTGAGTTAGCTTCTGTTTTAATTCGTCTTCTGGTATTTGTTTGTTATCCATTTATATTCAAAAGTCTGATGAATAATGCCTTATAGCACCGTCAAAATTGTGTGATTGCATGGTCGGTGAGCAGTATAATAGTAAAGCACTGCGAGCCGAATCCACAATTTTGACGGAATACAGAATCCTCGCTGGGGATTCAAATGGTGATAGAAGGTATTATTCTGAAGACTTCTTTAATAAATTATAAAATTTTTCCTTAAGTTTTTCCAGTTTAGGACTAATGACCAATTGACAATATGTTTTGTCTGGATTTTTTTTGAAGTATTCTCTATGATACTCCTCTGCCGAATAAAATTTTTCAAGCGGCTTGAGCTCGGTAACTACACGTTCGCCTTCTTTGTTCAGCTCCGCCATGAAAGCTTCGGCTTCTGACTTCTGTTCCGGCGTCGTATATAGAATAATTGAACGATACTGTGTACCGACATCGTTGCCTTGACGATTCGGGGTTGTCGGATCATGTGTCGCAAAAAATACAGTCAGTAAGTCATCATAGGATACGATCGAAGGATCATATTCAATTTTGCTTACTTCAGCATGGCCGGTCGTGCCGTTACAAACCTGCTCATATGTCGGATTGTCTGTTGATCCACCGGCATAGCCGGGCAGAACCGATACTACGCCTTTAAGCGAACTGAAAACCGCTTCGGTACACCAGAAACAACCGCCGCCAAAAACTGTGACTTGTGGTGAGCCTACTGAATCCATTTCATTTTTTACTGCCATAAGTTATCGCTTCTTACTAAACCCGCCTCATGAAAAACTGGATAATGTCTTTTCGCTTTTTTTCAAGCGCAATAGGTACAGTCCCATAATGAAAAGGGTGGTAGATGAAATCGCCGATATAACACAATAAAGACAGATCGCTTTGATGACGAATAGTTGCAGATATATAAGGCCAAGTGAAGCAAGAAAACCTAAAATCGGCAGATAGCCCAGAACTGACAGCCATTTCTGTGACTTGGTATCCAGAAAAAGAATACCGGAGATAAAAATCGTCAGATAGTAGATCGCCCCGAAAAGAGATATGGGCACACCGGCCAGAGTGGAATATTGACTTGTCGTCACTTTCTCACAACCCTTAAAAACATAACACGGCAGTATGCCCTGTGTGTAATGTTCCACCGTTAAATATGCCGCGTCAAGAAAACCGACAAAACTCAAACAGATGAAAAGAATTATCAGCCATTTAGGGATTAGCATTGGTGGGTGTGGGAGTCGTAGTTGGCGTGGGGCTTGGGCTTACTTGATTAGACTGACCGGCCTGTTTGACCAACTGGACAAATTCATCATAGCTTCCGGGCTGTACTTTGGTACCATTATAGAAGAAGCTTGGTGTCGCGTTAACCAAAGCGTCCAGACCGCTTTGAGAATCGCTCTGTACCTTGTCTTTGACATCTGCAGAAACCCGGTCAGTGTTGAACTGGTCAACATTGAGGCCAATTGATCGGGCATAGCCGACAAAAGTGTCAGTGGCATCACCCAAATTCGACCAGTTGTTCTGATTTTCAAAAAGCATACCATACATCTCCAAGAACTTGCCTTGTTTACCAGCAGCGCCGGCGGCATAAGCCGCCGGTTTGGCATTCTGGTGCTGTTGAAGAGGAAAATTCCTAAAAACAAATTTAAAGTTCTGGCCCTGATCTTTGACCAGCTGGTTAACTAAGGGATAATAAGCGCCGCAGGCGGGACACTGAAAATCACCGTACTCGATGAGGATATTTGTGGAATCTTTATTACCCTCAACCCAATCAGTTGTGGAAACCGCGCTCAAATTACCAGTTTGCTGATTAATAGAAGGTGGCTTGGCAATTTTCACCAATCCCCATATTGATAACGCAATCAATATTACAACGCCAATCCAAATCAGAGCCCTTTTAAACGAGCTCTTTTTATTAAGAGTCTGGTTTTGCTTTATCCTACGCTCTCTTTCCAGATCGTAAAGCTCTTTTTTGCTAAGATTTTCGTCTGCCATAATGTTTCTGCTTAATCAGTGATTTCATGCCCGCCAATAACAATACTTGAAGCGACAAGTACGAGATTCTTTATAACAAACTCCCCATCTGAAGTCAAAATCAAAAAATTACCGTGGACAAAGAACATTGACGGGCTCAAAATTGGCGCCACAAATATACCGGCCATCTGCAGCCACAAAAGCGCTATAGTTAGGCGCAGTTTGATTTTGAAAATAAGGCCGAGGCCGATGACTGCCTCCCAAATGCCTAAGAAAATAATAAACAACGGCTCCGGTAAAAAACTGTACGAAGTCTCGATCAGTTTGGCCATTGGGCTTACGCCGAAAATTTTAAGCAAACCAAACCATAAAAAGACAACGCCCAGTGCCACACGCAAAACCGGTATGCCCCATTGGTGCATCCTCTCTCTGAAAATCTTATCTATTTCGTTGAATCTTACCGAATTCATCGCTAAACAAGCTGATGAGACTATCATAGCATCCCCGATAGAAGTTATCCAGGGATTTCTGAACAATGCCGGCTACCGTCAAGAGTGTCATGTTGATAGTTGACAGTGGATAAGTCTGGCTGATATACTTATCTCATGCATACAATACAAGAAAATTTGCTCAAATTGGCAAACAAAAACGATCTTAGTAAGATGAGTCTTAGAAAAATAGGCAAACTTATAGAGATAAACTCGCCCCAGAAGATCAAACATCATCTGCTTCAGCTTGAAAAAAACGGCCTCATTCAGATGGATCGCTTGGCCAAAGTCATGACTAGGACCAAGCCTGGTTCGCTTTATCAAAGCCCTTTGGTCGCCCTGCCGATACTTGGCACGGCCAATTGCGGACCGGCGACAATTTATGCCGAGAACAACATTGAGGGTTACCTGCGTATTTCCGGTCGCCTTCTGACCAGGAAAAAAGGTATTTTTGCCATCAAGGCCTCCGGTTATTCTATGAATAAGGCCAATATCAACGGCCAGAGCGTGGAAGACGGCGATTATGTTATCGTTGATCCAAGTTATACGTCATTCAAAAACGGCGACTATGTATTGTCTATCCTAGATGGCATGGCCAATATTAAACGCTATTTCAATGACAAGGAGAGTAAGCGCATAATACTTCTCTCGGAATCAAGCGCCAGCTTCTCCCCTATTTTCATCCATTACCATGATATGGACAGTTATCTGGCTAACGGCAAGATAATCCAAGTCATCAAAAAAACCAAAAAATAAGTGGTCCAAGTTCAAAAAGTTCATCTATCGCGAGCCGCAATAATCTAAAACAAAAGACGAACTCGCCCTGAGGTTTCGAAGGGTGGTTTCGGCCTTGGTTGACATCTGGCTTATTTAGAATTAAATTATCGGCAGTTCCTAATTCTTTAATAACTGACAAAAAGGAGCACTAACATGACCATCAGAGAGGCAGTGACACTACTAGAACTGGAATTTTTGGTTGATGAGAGCAGTAAGTTCGTGGCTGATACAGAAGGCTATATTCTGGAGATTACCTCCTTTTTGAAAGCTAAAAATTCACAAATGGTTATCTTCGTTGACGCCGTCAAAGCTTATGTTGGAGTCGACGTTGTTAATGGACTATACTACATGCTTGCCGTTTTAAGGAATCTCGGCAATTCAAATCCGGATGTGCAAGCTTGGTTAGAGAACGCACTCCTTTCACCCGACCAAGGCTTCTGCTATACCGAGGGCGTGAGCATAAATCCTCCATTCGACTTCACTAAAGAGACGAGGATTATGATGCTAAAATCCGCTATTGACTTGAGAGACCACCTAGTAGCTTTGACTTCTAATATGCCCTATCGTACTGCCGTGGAATTCCGTGTCGGCGCATCAATGGCTATTGAATTTTTAAGAAGATTTGAAGAAAAAGATCCGGCAAAATTTCCAGCGCGGCTCCGCCAACGAGTTAACTAGTATTCTCGCTTTTCTTCTTCCCCGTCCCCACGGGGTTTTGTTTTAAAATCATCGACTTAAAACGAAACCGCTATAAGCGAACGTTCGTGGCCGTATTTTTCAGGGTCTTTCAAATTAATTTTTTCAGAAAATTCCGCAATACGACTTTTGAGATTTTCGTTCCACTCTTCAAATAATTCCAAAAAATCTGAGTTTATCATGTAATGCTCAAAACCATCAGTAAACACAAATATATGATCACCTTCATCAATATCTAAAATTCCGCTTTCTAAATGTTCCGCCATCCGTTCCTCACCATTAATCACAGCGTAAGGTCTACATGATCCGGAAGACATAAATTTCAAATTCATTTCCCTGTCAAAATGTGCAATGAACGAATCACAGATAGAAGCCCAGTATGCTTTATCAGCCTTGATAACTGCAAACGAGCCGGTGGCAGAATAATAACCAGTTGGATTGCCGGAAATATCACTTCTCCCTACCTTCTCATTATATTTACTAACTTCCTTATTGCCATACCGAAAGATGTCGACTAAATCTCCTCCATTAAATGTCTCATATTTTTCTTTAACCCTTTCTATAACCGCTTCGCAGAATATCTTAGCAACATCACCAGCAGGAGAAGGATTCGGATATTTTACGTTTTTTTCTATTAACTTCATAAAATTCAGGGTAACACCGTCAGAAACAACAAAAACAGGAGACGTATCTGAGACCATCAAAAAATCCTCTTGGGGATGCTGATACGATTCCTCTAGATGATCGGTAAGATTCCGTTTCTCCGCGAATACTCGAACTGCTTCTTTAGACGCCGATTCAAGGATACTAAAGTATTTCATAAATTTTTTTATTTAGAGATTCCTTTTGAATTTTTGATAAAAGACCTCTTAAATCTATTATATAATAGCTATTAAATTTTAGGTGTGCCGCAGTTATTATTTTTGAGGTCGTTAAGGGTTAGCGACTGGCTTGCCTTTGTCCGCTCATCCATAATCGCACAGGGCAGAGTCAGTAGCGGCGGCCTCATGCCGGTTTCAAACTGATCCGTAGTAATCCCCGCCCTATGTTCAAAATGTGGCGGATCAACCTGTTCAAGCCCGCAGTACGTACCAACCTTGGCAAGTCTATCAAAATCAATGTTATAACCCCGCCATCGATCCACGACATCAACGGCAAAACCGTAATTATGGAGGCTTCTGCCGGGTTCAGCCCAGCTGACAATATGGCCGTCCACATTCCGTCCGGAATTATATATCAGAGCCTGCTCCACCAGACTTCTAAAACCGGACGAAATACGTAACGTGTAGCCGTATATGGCCGCTACCGGGATAAAACATTCGTTCACTTGGGTTAAAAAATTAGGATCAAGCGCTGTTGGAATGGGAATTGGTTGCTGTACTGCAACACTAGAAGGTTTGTGTTTAAGAAAAATATAACCAGCAATTAGACATATTAAAAGAACGCCTACTACTTTAAGATAGCGGCGTTGGTGTGATATTTTTTCAGGAGTTTGGCTGTAGGCAGTCATGAGTCTCTAAGTAATAATACTAGACATTCACATATTTTGGTGCATTGAATGATGATTTACTTTGTTAATAACGAAGCATAGGTAAGGACAATACCTGGATATCCGACAGAACTGCCATAGTAATGAGCAAGTGCTAATAGCTGATTCTGCTGCCAGCCATGGCTCTTAAGGAAATTGGCCGCACTCGGGATGGCGTCGGCGGGTTTTGACAGGTCAATGATCCGGTCATTATCGCCATCAACTCCATATGCCAAAAGAGAGCTCGGCATAAATTGGACTAAACCAAAAGCTCCTGCATACGAACCCTTGATACCAAAACAATCAATCTTTGAGTTCAGGCAATACTTTGATAATGCAGTAAGTTCATTGGCCTGGGCTTTCCATCGCGCTGTAGGCCATTGTTTCACTCTCGAATACAAAGCGTTAAATGTACTATAGCTCCCGGAATTTTTACCGAAATCAGTTTCAATAGCTATAATTCCCGCCAAAACTCCTTTGGGCACTCCGAAATCTTGTTCTGCTTTATCAAAGATCGTTTTATTAGATACAATGTAGTTCAGGCCGGCCTGGATTGAGTTCTGGCTGAATAACTTTTTTTCAACAGCGCTCCAGTTAGGTTGCTTATATGAAACGCTCTTAATAGGATATGACTTGAGTCTCTTATCGGCAAACAATGCATTGACGAGCGTGGTATTGATACCTGCTGAGATCAATTGCCGTTTTACATAATCTATTCTGGTATCAGCTGCCAACAAAATTGACGGCCTAACTAATACTACCCCTGCGACTATACACAAAGTCAGTATTCGCAAAAAAGACTTTATTGAAAACCTATTGTTACCGAGGACTTTCATACCGACTCCTTTCAGTATTTGGGGTGACTTAAATGTAGCATAAGAAGTACCAAGAAGTCACGTGCTGGCCACGTGGGATATCGTAGCGCCTTGTTCGCGCCAGAGGGCAGAATAGAGGCCTTTTTTCTCCAATAATCCCGCATGATCTCCCTCTTCAATCAGGAATCCTTTTTCCAATACATATATCCTGTCCGCGTGGGCAATGGTAGAAAGCCGATGAGCTATCATAATGGTCATCAGGTTCGGATTCGAGGTCGCGATACTTTTGATAGTCGCTGTTATTTCTTTTTCAGTGATTGAATCAAGACTACTGGTGGCCTCATCAAATATTATCATGTCGGGTTGGCGCAAAAGAGCGCGCGCGATAGCCAGCCGCTGTTTTTCGCCGCCGGATATTTTGATGCCACCTTCTCCGATCTTGGTATCCAGCCCCTTGTCACCGCGCTCAACGATAGACAGGGCAGCGGCGCGTCTAAGTGCTTCCGAGCATTGCTTGTCTGTTGCCTCCGGGTTCACAAAAAGCAAATTCTCCCTGATAGTTCCGGCAAAAAGTTGGGTATCCTGGGAGACATAGCCTATGCGCTGGCGCATGACATCGTAATCGATCTTAGAGCTCGAAATACCGTTAATCAGAATGTCCCCGCCAGTCGTTTCGTAAAGCCCCAGCAGAAGTTTGACCATGGTAGTTTTACCCGACCCCGATGGACCGACAAAAGCTACGGTCTCTCCTTTGTTTATTGTAAGATTGATATCCTGCAGCGAATAATCGCCATTGCCGGTGTAGCTGAAACTAACCCGGTTAAACTGCACCATGTCGACCACGCCGATATTTACCGGGTCAGTAGGTTTTTTCTGCGGCTTAGTGTCGAGAATCTGCTGTAATTTTTCCATACTGGCCCGTGTTTCCTGATAATTATTAGCAATCGTGCCTAAGTCGGCCAGTGGACCAAATATGAAGAAGAGGTAGATATACAAGCTAAAAAATTGCCCAAATGTTATCGTCTGCTTAAAAATAAGCCACATCATCAGAAGTAAAAGCGCCGAGCGGACGGAATTTATCATTGTACCCTGGATAAAACTCAAGGCCCTGATCAATTTAATTTTTCTAAGTTCCAAAGACAGGATTTTTTCATTAACCGTATTCAGCCGCTTTACCTCTTGTTCCTCCAGGCCCAAACTTTTAACTAATTCTACATTGCGCAAAGTTTCGGTAGTTGAACCGGCGAGTGATGCTGTTTCCGTCACGATCTCCCTTTGGGCAGATTTTATTTTTCTGGACAGGAAAAACTGGGCTGTACCGATGATCGGGATGATGAGCAAATAAACCAAACCGATGAGCCAGTGGACCAAAAAAGCGTAGGCGACAACAAAAACCATACCCACTGATGTCAAAAATATTACCCCAATGAAACTAGTTATCAGACTTTGGGCGTCAGTGCGGGCCTTCTGTAGTTTTAAGAGCAGTTCTCCGGAACGCTGGTCCTCAAAAGCCGCATAGGGCAATGAAAAAGAATGACTGATACTTTTAGAGTAAAGCGAGGCCCCAACTCTTTGGGTAACGATACTGACATAGTAATCTTGGAAATTTTTGGCGATACGGGAAATCAGAGCCACACCCATGGAAGCTATCAAGAGCAAAAGAACTCCCTGTAAAAATTCTGTCCGGCTGAAATCTTTTATGTGAGTCGCATAGCGGTCCACTATCAAACGGAAGATTTGCGGGTCAAGCAAAGAAAATACTTGGTTGACGGTTGCTAATACCAAAGCCAAACCCAGAATCTTGCGCTGTCTTTTAATGTATTTCCAAAGTAATTGCATATTATTGAAGCTCGCAAAATATAGTAGTGCCCAGTGGCTACTGCCGCTGGGCACTACATCACCTTTACTCCTTGCGGCTGTCTAGACGATGTTGGAATTATTTTACCACTCTATAATGCAGCTGAACCGTACTAAGGTTTAATTTTTTTATTTCCAAAAGTTCTAATTCAACTTCAAAATCTTTAGCAGCAAAAACTGGGATACCCTTGCCAAATATCAGCGGTTCAACGTCCAAATAAATTTCATCTATTAAATCGTCTTCTATAAATGAACTATTCAGTTGGCCGCCACCGGCAAGAAAAGCCGTTTCAAAATCTTTTGTCTTAAGCATACCAATTACTTCCCTCGGTGATTTATTGGTAAATAAAACTTTGTCACCCCATATTGCCGTTTTCTTTAGCAATATAACCATTGGCTGATATACCCATATAGAGAATTGTTTTCATGAATTTATTATAGCATAATGACTGGTTTAGTGCGAATCATATCAAGAGTAAACAGAACGTAATAACATTAATAATCTTTAATAAAGTATTAAAGATTATTATTAATTTTTATTAAAGAGTATAATTCT
>JBGQJN010000012.1:0-23312 GCA_041499075.1 Minisyncoccia bacterium
ATCGGAGCCGAGATCCCCATCAACAGCCCTATTGGCAACATGATATTAAATATTGGCGGCGGTACCTCGGATGTTGCGGTAATCAGTTTGGGCGGGATCGTCAGTTGGTCATCGGCCCGAGTTGGCGGTAACAAAATTGATCAGGCGATAGTTGACTATGTTAAGAAAAAACAAGGTTTGGCGATCGGTGAACGCAGCGCTGAACTGATTAAAATCGCAATCGGCAGCGCCGTAAAACAAACTAACGAAGAGAAGATAAACGTGCGCGGCCGTGATTTAACAACCGGTTATCCCAAAACAGTGGAACTTTCATCTAATGATATAACCGAAGCCATGCAGGAACAGCTACGCGAAATAGTCCAGACCGTCAAAAATGTGCTTCAGGAAACACCGCCGGAACTCTGCTCGGATATTATGGACAAAGGCATTGTCATTTCCGGCGGCGGCGCGTATCTAAAAAATATAGCAGTCTTAATAAACAGGATTACCGGTGTGCCGGCACGTATTGCCGATGATCCCTTGCTTTGTGTGGCTAAGGGTACGGGCATTGTGCTGAATAATCTGGAGGCTTATAAAAAGAATATTATGGCAAAGCGGTAAGAACATTACTCCTATGCAAAATCAAGAACGACAAGACCTGAAAATTGCGCTGGTGCACGATTGGCTTTTAGGCGTCGGCGGAGCGGAGAAGACACTTAAGGCATTGCATGAAATGTTTCCGCAAGCGCCGATCCATACGCTTTTTTATGATAAAAAATTTACAGATTCATTTCTGCCCGGAGCTCAAATTAGGCCGACTTTTTTGCAGAGTTTTTACACTATGTTCAAAAGCCATAAGTTGCTGACACCTATCCTGCCGACGGCCGTGGAATCTATTGATTTGGCTGGTTTCGATCTGGTTATTTCCTCTTCGGTTTCGTTTGCCAAAGGTCTAATACTCAAACCGCAGACCAGGCACATCTGCTATTGTTACAGTCCAATGCGCCAAGTTTGGGATTGGCATGCCGAGTACAAGAGAGAATCGCGTATGCCGGTTTTTATAACATCATGGTCCCAGCATTTTCTGCGCATTTGGGATCGTCAGGCTTCAACCAGGGCCGATCATTTCATCGCTATATCAGAGAATGTTCGGCAGCGCATTAAAAAATATTATCAGCGTGAGTCTGTTGTGATTTATCCGCCAGTAGCCTTCTCACAGATTATTAATTCGCGACCAGCGCATGCTGGCCAATATTTTCTGATAGTCAGCCGTCTTTTCAAACACAAAAATATAGAGATCGCAGTCAGGGCTTTTAACAAACTAAAACTCCCTTTAATTGTAATCGGCAGCGGTCCGGAGTTAAAAAAACTTAGAAAGATAGCCGAACCTAACGTCAAACTTCTCGGCTATTTATCTGACGAGACAGTTGTCAATTATTATGCTGATTGTAGTGCATTTATCATGCCGCAGGAAGAAGATTTCGGTATCGCGCCGCTTGAGGCGATGACTTACGGCAAACCGGTATTGGCGCTTGCTCGGGGTGGTGCGTTAGAATATATAGAAGAGGGCGTGAATGGCGAGTTATTCGAAGACCCGACAGAAGAAGTGCTCGCCGACGGTGTCCGCCGACTAATTGGTAATCTGGCTAATTACGATTCCGATGTAATAAAGAAAACCGCTGAGCGGTTTTCTGAAAATAAGTTCAAGACACAAATAGCTGATTTCTTGAGCGCACTGGCGAATTAATCAGAACATTATATGACCAATCCTAAAGTATCCATAATTATCCTCCAATATAATAGTTCATCGGACACACTGGTGTGTCTTGAATCTGTTAAGGAACTTGATTATCAGAACTATAATGTAATTGTAGTGGATAATGCCTCTGAAGTCAGACACGTCAACAGCATCCGGTTTTTTGTGGAAAACCAAACTGGCGCGGCTGGTAAATTTCGACTGATAACCTCCAGGTCTAACCTGGGTTATAGCGGTGGTAATAATCTCGGGATTAAATCAGCACTTAAGCATGATGCCCACTATGTATTAATTCTTAATCCGGATACAATCGTACAGAAAAATCTTCTTTCGGAGATGGTTGCATCGGCAGAATCGAATGGATCAGTCGGCCTGGTCAGCTCACCGATCTCCGAAGCTGGCGGTGTAGTATATGGCGGTGAGGTCCAGTGGCTCAAACCCGAGCTTAGGCATATTTCTAGTCCGCCGCCTGATCAACGATTGCCAGGTGGCTATTACATAGTCGGTGCTTGTATGCTCATAAAGCGCGAAGTTATTAAAAGGATAGGCCTTTTGGATGAGCGCTATTTTTTGTACTTTGAAGATGCCGATTATTGTTCGCGAGCGACAAAAGCCGGGTACAAATTAAAAATTGTGCGGAATCTGGTGGTTGATCATAATGCCTCTGCCTCAACCCGCTCTCTCGCCCCGGCACTTTTATTGCGTTATCATTTCCGCAATGCCCATTTATTCAATTTTAAAAACAGCCCCTTATGGGCTAAATTCGCCTTGCCATTTTGGTCAGTTTTTATTATTATAAAACAGCTAGTCAAGCTACTTATTATGCCGCAAAAAAGAGAAATTAGCAGGGCGATTCTGGCTGGCGTGCAGGATTTTTACAGAGGACATTTCGGCCGTATCAACGAATAACTAATCAATACGAATAAACGAATATACGAAAAATTAATTCGTAATTTCGTAAATTCGTACAAATTCGATATTCGCAGATAGTAATTTGATTAAAATAGGAATTGAATGTGAATCTATTGAAGGCCCGGAGAGCTGGGGCGTCGGTAGGATCATAAAAAAACTTCTTGAAGAAATAGCTCACAGACCGGAACTCGCCAGCGAGTTCAAATTTTTTTTGTATTTCAAATCGCGTATTCCTGATTTGCCATATCTTGATAATCCGATTTTTGTAAAAAAGATTATCGGCATGTCGTCATTTAGTCTTTACTATTATGTATTTTTGCCAATTAAGTTATGGTTTGAGGATCTTGATCTGATGTTTTTTTGCAGTTATATGCTACCAATAATATTCCGCGGCCGGTCGTTGGTCATGCTGACAGAAGATCTCTATTATGAAATGAATTCCGGCGTCCTGCATTTTCGTTACAGGATTGCTTATAAGATTTTTGGCGGCTGGGCGGCCAAGCATGCCACTCGTATAATGGCCATTTCTGAAAACTCAAAGAGGGAAGTAGCCAAACTTTTTAAAATAGACCCGGAGCGCATATCGGTAAACCAGCTCGGTGTTGATCCGGCCAGAAAAGTCACTGGCCACTGGCCACTGGCCACTGACCACTATATTTTATATGTCGGCCAGGCCTTTCCACGCCGTCATTTACGTGAAACCATGCTGGCGTTTGAGAAAATTGTGCCTGATTGTGAAACCGTTGCAAGGCTCGGCCTTGTGAAACCGTTGCAAGGCCGGGCCTTGCAATTAATTGCTGTCGGTAAAGATAAATATAATCCGCCGATAATTGAAAAATTGAAAAATGATATTAACCGCAATCTTGGCCGAGATGCTATAATCCATAAAGATTATGTCAGTGAGGATGAGCTGGCCGGGCTGTATGCCAATGCCAGGTGCGTGATCTATGTTTCTTCCAAAGAGGCATTCGGACTGCCGCCGCTTGAGGCGTTGGGTTATGGCGTGCCGGCGGTTGTGGCAGATGCCAAGGTCAGCCATGAGATATTCGGAGATAATGCTTTTTTCGCAACGGAACCGGACAGCCCTGAATCAATTGCTACAGCCATATCAGATACATTGACCAATCGTGAAAAACGAGAGAAAATTAAAAACGCCGCTTCAGGTATTTTGGATAAATATACATGGGGGAAACATACGGATAGGTTTTTAGAAATTATTAGAAATTAGCTCGCTACTATGCCTTCTATCACCATTTGCCAGCCCAGCTCGCCCCACCATAGCGGGGCGAGCCGACCATGCAATCCACTCTTTCAACGGTGCTATAAGGCATAATGGTTCGCTTATTTATAATAAACGCAGAAACCCCAAAAGGTATTATGACCTCGCTCTATTCTTAAAAACTGATTTAAAAATAAAAAAGAGTGTTGCGCATACTCGGGCGGATGGGAATTGAACCCATCAACTTGCTACTTCTTCTTTTCCTCAGTCGCCAGACCCTCCATCATTAGGGTGATAGAGTTTAAGGCTGCCACGGCCGCTAGTCCCCAGAGAACGGACTGGGAAGCTAAACAGACACAGATTCCACAGATCACTGTGAAAACCAAGCTGGCTTTTCTCAATATTATCGGCATATAAACCTCCTCACTGCTTATGATAACATTTAATAAAAGTAAAGTCAAGGCACATATAAATCTGTTAAATCTGGTTTTTGTGGCACATTTGGTAATTGCCGGTTTGGTTGTAACCGGGGTTTTGCCGCGGGCGGTGGTGCCGTATTGGACGGCTGTCTTGGCGGTTTATTTGTTGGCCATACCGCTTGAGGATTCTACCGCTTTTTTTGTACGTTCAATACCGTTTTTTATTGCTATACCGTTGACGGCTAATTTTGATTCGCTTAACATGTGGCGGATTTTTTCCGGGCTTATATTTTTGAAATGGCTTCTAAGAAAAGAATCTCTAAACAAAATATGGTCAGTATTGTCTTTAGCCGTGATGCATCACAGAGAATTCCATAAAAAATACAAAGTAACAACCGCGCTTCTGTCGCTTTTGATATTGGCGATGCTTTCTGCGATTTGGGCGCCAAACCATACCCTTGCCGTCAAAAGGATAATTTACTTCGTGAATCTGTCGCTAATAGGTGTCGTCATTTATGATTTGATTGGCAAAAACCAGGACTTCGGTCAGCGGTTGATTAAAAATATCGCCATACCAACAATAATCGTAGCCGTTATTGGAATAATCCAGTTAATCTCAACTTATTACATGGACATTTTTCAGTTTGTTGATTTCTGGAATGGAATTGTGGAACGCAATCTGTTCGGCAATGCCTGGGCGGCGGCATCGCTTAAGGCCAACACCTGGTTTGCCTATTTCGGCGACCAGTTATCATTGAGGATGTTTTCTATCTTTCCCGATTCTCACTCATTCCCTATTTTTCTTTTGCTGGGTTTGCCGGCAGTGATGGCTATTGCGCTCAAACGTGTTATCGAGCGGGCTAAGGGTAGTTTGAGGGCGATGCTTGGAATTCGAGCCAGCATGCTGGTTGTTTTCGTGCCAGTAATTTTCTTGGCCATGATCTTAACAGGCACGCGCGGTATTTGGGCGGCCGGCGGAGTGATAACGATCCTGGCTGTAATTTTTATCTATTGGCATCGTAAAAAAACAGGCGAGCACTGGGCCACCTTCAAATATGTATCTTCATATCTGGCCATCTTCTTTTTACTTTTTGGTTTGGCTTACTATATCGTTGCCTCCAATCAGTTTGAGGTTTCCAAATCTGATTCGGCCCTATTTGCCAAACGAGTCAGGTCGCTGATAGATATCAGCGAGACCTCCAATGCCCGCCGCATTCAAATCTGGAAGGATTCGGCGAGGTCAATAATAAAACACCCGTTGCTGGGTGTCGGTATTGGTAATTTCCCGGTAGTAGTGGGGGAAGACCTGATCCGTGCCAAAGCCGGTTCGTCGGCTCACAATCTTTATCTCCATATCGCCGCCGAGATGGGTCTGCCTGCTCTTATTACTGCTCTCTGGTTCCTCTGGCTTTTGGTGAGAAAAGTATATCATAATTTTCTACTCGCTACTCGCTACTCGCTACTCGCTATTTATTTTGCTTCTGCCCTAATATTCATTCCCTGGATCCTGATTTATTCTCTAACTGATGTCGCCATTACCGATGAACGTGCCTTTCTGCTTTTTGTAACCATGGCCGCAATAATATTTGCAGAATAATTTAGTTACAATTAATCTCGTGATTCATAACGGCGAAAAGTACATCCGCCAGTGTTTGGATTCGGTTTTGGCGCAATCTTACCAGCATGGATTTATTGAGCTAAATATACTGGACAATAACTCCACGGATTCAACATTGGAAAGGGTCAGACTATGGACTATGGACTATGGACTAGAGCAATTTTTAAAACCTGAATCCGAATGGCTATCGTCTATAGTCTCTAAGCCATTAGCAGGTTTTTCGCTGATTAGATCAACGAAAAACCTGGGCATGTGGCCGGGGCAGGAGGAGTTGCTTAAGCATAGCCGCGGCGAGTATGTGATCGTGCTTTCCGTGGATGTAATTTTATATCCCGACTTTATCAAAAATGCAGTTGAGGCGATGGCACGCGATCATCAAATCGGAGCTCTGCAGGCAAAAGTTTATAAATTTGAATTATCTCAACTCGAAACTCGAAACTCGAAACTCGAAACTAATATTATCGATACCGTTGGATTTCAAATCTACCGGTCGAGAAGAATAATTAATATCGGCCACGGCGAAGCTGACCAGGATCAGTACAACGAGCCAAAGGAGATTTTTGCCGTTGAGGGGGCGGTGCCGGTTTTCCGAAGGCAGGCGCTCGAAGATTGCCGCCTGGTATCGCAGGGCGACAAGATCATTGACCCGGATTTTTTCTGGTATGGCGACGATCTGGACATTGCCTGGCGGATGAGGATATTCGGTTGGAAACAGGTTTATGCGCCAAGCGTGATCGCCTGGCATGACCGCAAGACGACAAAAGTTCTTGCCGGCGGTTGGCGGGAGCTTTTCAGGAGCCGAAACTTGTTACCGAAATCTTACCTTTCGATCCGTGGCTCCGTACCCATGTTCAAGCGCCGGCTGGGGTGGCGCAATACCACACTTACAATCATCAAAAATGATTTTGCATCTGATCTCTGGTGCGACTCGTATTACATAATATGGCGCCAACTGCAGATATGGGGGTATTTTCTACTATTTGAACCGGCGATGTTCTTAGAAATCTTCAATCTTGCCAAACTCCTGCCACGTATGTTAAAAAGAAGAAGCGAGATTATGAAAAAGTCTAAGGTTTCAGCAGGAGAATTCAGAAGATGGATATCATAAAGCCACTATCACAATATAATTTTGAATCAGCGCCGATAAAAAAACCGTGGTTTAAAAAACCACTGTTTTATATTTTCTTTTTAGTTATTATTCTGGTGGTTTACTTTGCCTATCAATTAGGCTCGGCCTACACTAAAATATCCGTGGAAAATAAACCGTGGTGGCAAGCGGCCTTTAATGTTTTTGATATCAATAATACCAGCCCGGTGCCAACCGTTGATCCGAATCCCATGCCCCAGCCTGACCCGAACAGGCTAAATGTCCTGATCCTTGGAATCCGAGGAGATGACCAGGTCTCGATAGAACAAGAAGGTGGTCTTTTGACGGATACGCTGATGGTGTTAAGTGTAGATAAAGTGACTAAGAAAGCGGCCATTGTCTCAATTCCCAGAGACCTTTATCTGAATATGTCAGCACAGGCGGCCGATGGCAAAGCGGTAAAACTAGACGGCAAGATCAATGAAGTTTATGAAAGAGGAATTGAACATGGTGGTGGCCTGACCTTGGCTAAGCAGATATTATCCCGCATTACCGGGATATACATTAATAACGCGGTGCTTTTTGATTTCAACGCTTTTAAGCAAGTTGTTGACACTTTAGGCGGAGTTGACGTTTACTTAGCTAAGCCGTTTGAGGAAGACAAGCAGTGGGGCTATCCTTTTTCTCTGCCGGCCGGTAATAACCATCTCAGCGGAGACCAGGCACTCTATTATGTACGTTCCAGATTCTCTTCCAGCGATTTTGACAGATCAAGGCGCCAGCAGGATGTAATTCAGGCCATTAAGAAAAAAGCTTTAAGTTTGGGATTACTCACTAATCCTTTAAAGATCAACTCTTTACTGAACGATTTGAAGGGCAACATCAGAACGGATTTCCAAATCTGGGATCTCAAAAATATAATAGATCTTGGCGATAGTCTGACTCAGAAAAACGCCGCCAACAAAAGTTATATTATTTCTATAGATAATCTTGTAAGCGAGGCGCACGGCCCGAAAGGCGAGTACATCTTGGTGCCAAAAGAGCCTGATTTCAAGGGATTTAAAGATCTATTCAAAAATATCCTGGTTACGCCTTGACACCATTGGGGCACTAGTTATACACTTCTTATTTGACCTATTTTGTGGGATATGGTAACATTAAATAACTTGGTACAAATCTGCGGATTCTAAGTGAATTAGGGCTATAATCGTATAGTTCGCTTATATTTATAGAATTGTGTTATAAACTAGTTAAGCAATGCCTAATTTAACTGCAACAATAAGGGGGGTGGTCGGACAACTATTATCAGTTCTAAACACCAGAAATAAGGATGTGATTTCCAAGCGTTTTGGCTTGAAAACGGGTCATAAGGAAACACTGGAATCAATCGGCAAAAGCTACGGCATTACCCGTGAACGTGTCAGGCAAATCGAAGAAGTCTCGCTTAAACAGATCCGGGATAATCTCGGTTCCGGCCTGAATTCTAAAGTCAGACCCTTTGTCAGTTTGGCTGAAAATATTCTTGATCAATCCGGCGGCGTAACCAAAGAAGATGACCTATTCAATAAATTTTCCGGTATATCTAAAGCCAGCCCGGCCAATTCTGCTTTGGTATTTTTCCTGACTCTTGACGGTAAGTTTAAAAAAATAAACGAAACCGAAGATCTAAACACTTTCTGGGCATTATCGAATCAGCAAGTAGATTCTTTTAAGAAATCTCTATCGACCTTCATTGGTGCTCTTGAGAAGCAAAACTCGCCGATAGCTGACAGCTCGGTTGTTGATTTTTATAAGAAATCTGGCGCGACCTTCAAGGATGTGACACCTATCGCGGTTACTTCTTATCTGTCTATTTCAAAAAACATTGCCAAAAACAATTTTGGCCAAGTCGGTCTGACTCACTGGCCGGATATCAAACCGAGAGGCGTAAGAGACAAGGCTTATTTGGTTTTACGCCGTGACGGTAAGCCCAAGCATTTCCGTGAGATTACCCAGATGATTAACGGCGTTAACTTTGGCAGTCGTAAAGCCAATGTCCAGACAGTTCATAACGAACTCATCAAAGACAAGAGATTTGTACTCGTCGGCCGTGGCATGTATGGACTTGCCGAATGGGGTCTCAAAGCCGGCACAGTCAAGGATGTTATCGTTGATTTAATGCGCACCGAAGGTAGAGCGCTTCACAAGGATGATATTGTTGCCAAGGTTTTGTCTCACCGTTTAGTGAAGGAGAATACTATTATTTTGAATCTGCAAGATCCTAAAACTTTTTATAAAAAAGGCAACGGCGTATACGCTCTCAAGGAGGCGTAATCTAGCAATCGCGTAATTTAGCAATTAAGAGTTTTATGGTTGCTTAATTATCTTTAATTACCTGATTGCGGCTATTCAATTTTGTTTTCTGATCTTCTTGGTCCACTAAAAACATCGTTATATGTCATCACAAATTACTGGTGGGTTTACACGCCCTTCCTGCTGTTTTTTATTACTCTTGAAAGCTGGTTTTACTATGTGGACAGGAGGTACCTGTTATCTCTCAAGTGGACGCTTATCGAGATCAAACCTCCGCCTGATGTCCAGAAAAGCCCCAAGATAGCTGAAAATCTTTTTGCCGGCATCCACGGTGCCTACGCAACATCGGTTACTTGGAAAGAAAGATTTTTTCAAGGCAAGGTTCAGCCGTGGTTTTCATTTGAGATTGTCGGTAATGGCGGCGAGATTAATTTTTATATCCGCACCCTCGAAAACCTGCGTAGTTTGGTTGAGTCACAGATTTTTGCTCAATATCCGGATGCCGAAATCAAAGTCGTTGATGACTACGTAGGCCTTCTGCCTAAATATCTGCCCGATGATAATTATGATATGTTCGGCATGGAGCTTTTGTTTTCCAAGCCGAATTCCTTTCCTATCAAAACCTATCCGTTTTTTGAAGAGGAATCCGGCAAGGATGAATTTAAAAGAACCGATCCCCTGGCGCCTTTAGCTGAAATAATGAGTGCGCTTGATTCGGGCGAACATCTCTGGGTGCAATTATTAGCAAGGGGAACTGGGGATGATTGGGTTAAAGAAGCTCAAGCTGATGTGGATAAGATAATCGGCAGGGAAGTGAAAAAAGAACCAGATGTTTTAGGCAAGGCAATGAATGTCGTAGACACTCTTTTGGGTGGCAGTGCGGCTCCGGTAGAAGAGAAGAGAAAAGAGGAATTCTCCATACAGAAGCTCACCCCCGGCCAGAAATTTGTTTTGGACCAGGTTGAGAACAAAATTGCCAAGCTCGGTTTCAAGGCCGGCTACCGTTATCTTTATATAGCCCGGAAAGACCGTTTTCAAGGCGCGCGTACAGCTGCGCTTTCCGGCACGTTTAAGCAATTTTACTTGAATAGTCTCAATAGTTTCAAGCCCAATAAAAGAGTTTGGACGATAGATAAGGGCATACTTTACCAGATTTTTCCTTCTGATAAAGGATTCTTCGCCAAACAGAGAGTGTTTAAGCGCAAATGGAATCTTTATCAGGCATATCGCAATCGTGATTTTGTTCGCCAGTGGATAATTTTGAATACCGAAGAGATGGCGACACTTTATCATTTACCCGGTATCGGCCTGAAAGCGCCGGCTTTCCCCAGAGTTGAAGCCAAGAAGGGCCAGCCGCCGGCCGGTTTGCCGACAGAATAAAGCAATATTATGAATCTAAGCAGTCCTGACAATCCAGTCGTCCTATTCGGTGAAACAAACTTTCGCAATAAGAAGGTGACTTTTGGTATTAAGATGGATGACCGCCGCCGCCACATGTACGTTATCGGCAAGACCGGTATGGGTAAGTCCGAGCTTCTGAAAAACATCGCCATTCAGGACATTAATGATGGCAGGGGATTGGCCATTGTTGATCCGCACGGCGATCTGGTTGATGATCTTTTTGATTATATTCCCGAAAATAGAATTAAAGATGTAATTTACATTAATCCGGCCGATCTTGAATATCCGATTGCTTTTAATGTCATGGAGCAGGTGGATCCCGACAAACGTCATTTGGTAGCGGACGGCGTCATGGGTGTTTTCAAAAAGATTTGGGTAGATGTTTGGTCGCCGCGCATGGAATACATACTCAATAACACCATTCTGGCTTTACTTGAAGTGCCAGATGCAACGCTCCTTGGTATCAACCGCATGCTAGCCGAAAAAGAATATCGCAGATATGTGGTTAATCAGATGACCGATCCGGTGGTCAAGGCATTCTGGACGGAAGAGTTTGCCAAATATGCCGATAGATTTGCCTCGGAAGCGACGGCGGCAATTCAAAACAAAGTCGGACAATTTGTTTCATCAACTCTTGTAAGAAACATTATCGGCCAGCCTAAAAGCACCCTTGATATGCGACAGATTATGGATGAAGGCAAGATTCTTCTGGTCAATATTTCCAAGGGTCGGATTGGAGAAGATGCCTCGCGCTTACTCGGCGCTTTAATCATTACCAAGATCCAGCTGGCTGCGATGTCGCGTGTTGATATGCCAGAACGTGAGCGTAAGGACTTTGTTCTGATAGTTGATGAATTCCAGAACTTTGCCACAGCTTCTTTCGCCAACATTCTGTCCGAGGCGCGCAAATACCACCTTAGTCTTGTTGTTGCCCATCAGTATGTCGCTCAAATGGATGAGGGCGTGCGCGACGCGGTTTTCGGCAATGTTGGCACGATTGTTTCCTTCCGTGTTGGCGCAGAAGATGCCGAACTTCTTGAAAAAGAATTGGCGCCGGAGTTCATGGCTACCGATATTGTTAATCTCGGCAAGCGTCAGATTTACTTAAAGCTGATGATTGATGGCGTTGCCTCGCGGGCATTTTCTGCAATGACCATGGATACCATCAAAAAATTACCTGACAGCAACAGGCAAAAGATTATTGATTACTCGAGAGCGCATTATTCAGCCAGGCGTGAAGACGTGGAATCAGCAATCGCCAAGTGGCATGCGCCGGTAACCGAGGACGATACAAGATTTGTGGATGAGCGCCAGGAAAGAACGGAGCGCTCTCGCCAAAATTTTGAACCAAGACCGAGACCACAAACCCAATTTCCCGCCAGACCCATAAGCCCGTCTGTTAATCGGCCGCAAGCCGCACCACCTGTCTCTAGGCCGCCAGTTTCTAAACCTATGTCTTTTTCCGAAGCCATTGAGCGCGGGCCGGTTGACTTTCGTGGCCGCAAACTTGAACCAAAATCCGCTCCGCCCAAACAGAAGGTTACTGTGGACACAGAAGGCTTGAGGAAGATATTAGAAGAATCGATGGGAGGTAAGTGAGATTTATTTTCTGACAAAAATTGCAAATCTAAGTATCCAACTTTGCTGACCTGCTACACACATGTGTTTCGCTGGCGTATTGCTATACGCAGGCGCGAAACACATGTATCTCCGCCGGTAGAAACATCCGTATACTTAGAGATATGAAGAGTGATAAATGAACGCCAGCCCTTATTAAAGGGCTGGGCTCACGGTGGTGCAATTTTTGTGATAAGATACTGTGCTGTTATGGTGCGAAAAATCCTTATTTTACTAGCCCTTTTAAGGGGCGGCGTTCCTACTCATCTGAACAGGGCATGTATAGCCCCGACAGGAAGCAACGTCTTTACTTGCTTCACTGGCGGGGCTTTTCTGTTTTTAGAATCAAAAAATTATAATTATTTAAGCCAAGCTTAGCTAGGCGTACGTTTAGCAATCGGAGCGAGTCCCTGTCATTTTTCGAACATTGTACCGAGTGAATGAAGGTTCGAAGCGAGATCAGAATTGATTATAAAATTTGGGGTCGAACGTAGCTGAATAGCCCGCGTAGTAAGGGGGTACCCCAAATTTTATAATCAATTCTAGATTGAGCTAGAAACTGAAAGAGTGAGGGACACCGAGAGAAAAATGATATGGGCGAGCGAGGTTATAACAACGCCACAACTTGGTCAATCATTTTTTTGAGGTCAAACTTGAAGAGGACTGTTTGATGGGCTTGAATGCCGAATTCCCGGCGCACGGCTTCGTTGCTGATAAGTAGTTCCAGCGCTTCCGAGATCTTTTCCGGCTTGCCTGCTTCAACAAGCAAGCCATTTTTACCGGACTCAATTATCTCCGGATTTGCGCCGACATTGGTAGCAATTACCGGTAATTTAGCCGACATCGCCTCAAGTAAAGCCCACGGAAACCCTTCTTTGACAGAAGACAAAACAAAAATATCAAAAGCGTTGAGGTATTGATAAGCATTCGGCATCTGGCCAAGAAGAAAAACCTTGTTTTCTAATGCCAGGTCTTTGATTTGAAGTTCCAAGCTTTCTTTTTCTGGGCCATCGCCGATTATTGCCAGTTTCGCGCCAGCATGGGGATTTTTTTTAGTAAACATGGCGAAACCGTCAATCAAATATTTTATGCCTTTGGTCGGATAGAGATTGGCTATTGTACCTATAGTTAGGCCTTCATGCAGAAATGAGCCCGATTTTCTGGCAAGTTTTTCAAACAACCTGATTTTAGCTTCGTTTGGCTCAAGGAAATCAAGCTTGTATGGGTCAATGCCGTTGTGGATTAAGACGACTTTCCGGCGCGGCTTGATACCATATTCGATTGCCTGATCATAATCGTGTTTGTTATTAACAATAATGTAATCTTTCCAGCCGGTGCTTAGTTTTTCAAGGAAGCGGTAAAAATATTTTTTCCAGGCTGGCCAAGGGTCATTGAAAGTCCAACCGCCGATGCGATAAATTATCTTGGGCTTAACCAAGTCTCGTGGCAACAGTTTGGCTGCCAAGGAACCATTGAATCCCGCCTTTGAACTTATTAAGAAAAGCGTATCCGGCAGGTAATCTTTTATGATTTTTTTCAGTTCAAAAACAGAGGCGATATCACTTATGATATTTGGTTGGCGTTTGAGGTACTGAGCTCTGATATAGCGCACGTTTTTCGGCAGTATGTCCTTGAGCTCATGACTGCCGGTTGCACTTGAGACTACGGCGCATTCAAATTTATCTAGATCGATGTGGTTTAAAAGTTGTGACAAAAATCTTTGGGCGCCGCCAAATTCTGATTGGGTTATTACAAATAGGAGCTTTGTATGTAAGCTCTGGGAGTCTAGTTGAGAATTGTTGATTAAATCAGCCATTTATGCAAGTATAATAACATAAAATGGCGGATGAATCAAATATAAAAATTTTGATATTTACTACGGCTTTTAGGCCATTTATCGGTGGTTCGGAAATTGCCATCGAGGAGATTACGCGGCGTCTGCCGGATATTTTTTTTGATATAGTAACTCCGCGCTACGATAAGAGTTTACCGATGTTGGAGGAAGCGGGCAATATTCGTCTACATCGTATTGGCTGGGGTTGGCGCGGAGATAAATTCTTATTTCCCTGGCTGGGGTTCAGAAAGGGGCGCGGGTTATTATCAAAAGCCATAATCAACGAAACCATCCATGCTTACCAAGCATCCTATGCCGCCGGAGCGGCTTGGCTTTTGAAACTTTTTAATCCTAAAACCAGATTTATGTTGACTCTTCAGGAGGGCAAGGATCTTGAAAACCAAAATTTTTTAATAAAATTTTTTAGGGTGTTGATCATCAAAAAAGCAGATGTCATTACCGTCATCAGCAATTATTTAAAAAATTATGCCAGAAAAATTAACGGCAAGAGCAAGATTTCGGTCATCCCCAACGGAGTTGATGTTGATAATTTCTCACGCAGTTTCAGTTACGGCGAATTGTCGTCATTGCGCGATAATCTCGGTATCAAGCCGTATGAAAAAGTAATTATCAGTGTTTCCAGACTGGTACCTAAAAATGGAATTGATAATCTGATAGAAGCTACCAGGATTTTAAATCAAAAGTTTCCGGAACCCAATTTCAAACTTATACTGATTGGTGACGGCCAAGAGAAGAAAAAACTTGAATTGCTGGTTGGGGCCAACGGATTACAGGGCCAGGCCATATTTATGGGTACAGCAAGTCATGCTGAACTGCCCAAATATTTGAAGATTTCTGATGTTTTCGTCAGGCCATCGCGCTCGGAAGGCCTGGGCAGTGCCTTTTTAGAAGCGATGGCATCAGAAGTGGCGGTTATCGGCACGTCAGCCGGTGGTATACCCGATTTTCTGAAAAACAAAAATACCGGCTTGATCTCCAAGATCGATGATCCGGAGAATCTGGCCGAGAAAATTTATCAACTGGTTTCTGATAAAGAGTTGAAAAATAAGATAGTCAAGAACGCCAAGGAACTGGTGGCAGAAAAGTATGACTGGCAGAAAATCGCTGATGATTTCAGGAAAATCTATTTGAATAACCCATGAAGAAAATTTTAATTGCAACTGGGATTTTTTATCCTGATATCGGCGGTCCCGCTTCATACGGCAATCTTTTGGCCGGTGAACTGGTCAAAGCCGGAGCGGAAGCTACTGTCCTAACTTATTCAACGGCTATCCAGGATAAGGGCGATAATAATCTGCCGTTTAAGGTTGTGCGGGTTTGGCGTAAATGGCCCAAGTTTTTAAGGCATTTAGTATATTTTTTTAGGGTGGCATCTGCGGCCAAAAACGCGGATACGGTTTTTGCGCTCAATGCTGTTAGCGCCGGTTTACCGGCGCTAACAGCCGCCAAGCTTTTCAAAAAAAAATTCTTTGTCAAAATCGTCGGCGATTACGCTTGGGAAACGGCGGTCAATAAAGGCAAAACTATTTTTCTTATTAATGATTTTCAAAATATGCCTCACAAAGGCTGGATTGCTGTTTTACATCGTTTGCAATCATGGGTTTGTAAAAATTCCGATCAGGTTATCGTGCCGTCGGAATATCTTGCCGGCATTGTTGAAGGTTGGGGGACGCCTCGTGCTAAAATCCAGGTAATCTATAATGGCGTTGACTTCAAACCGGCTGAGATCGGCCGTGAAGAAGCGCGTCGCAAAGTCGGCGTCCCAGGCAGTATCATCTTGTCTATCGGCCGGCTGGTGCCTTGGAAGGGTTTTCGCATGCTTATCAAAATAATGCCCCAGCTTTTAAGCATTAACCAATTTTTCAGAATAGTCATCATCGGTAGCGGGCCTGATAAAAAAATCTTGGAAGCGATGGTTAAAAATCTCGGCCTTGAGCGTAAAGTCTATTTAGTCGGTAGTAAATCAAAAGATGAGATTGCCGAATACATGGCTGTCGCCGATATGTTTTTGCTCAATACCGGTTACGAGGGTTTTTCTCACCAGATACTCGAGACGATGTCTGCTGGCCTGCCGCTTATCACCACTGCTGTCGGCGGCAACGTTGAAGTAGTCCGCCAGGGCGAAAACGGTTTTATGGTTAAGTACAATGACGAATTCAATTTAGTTGAGGCGATCAAGACTCTCTGGCAAACTGAAGAATTACGCAAGCAATTCGCCGAAGAAGGCAAAAAGACCGTCAAAAAATTCAGCCACGGAAAAATGATAAGTGAAACTATGAAATTACTCCTAGAATAATTTGCCAAATTTACTAATGATAACCGGCGACAGGTCATTGGCTGAAGGCAAGCGTGGCGCGTTTTATAATACTTTGGAGGAATTTCACAAATACTGGCAAAGGATAGATGTCATATGCCCGAAGATAAGTGATAAGCGCCAAGAAGTAAAAGAAATTTTTGGGAATGTCTTCATCCATGCTTCTAGCTGGCCTTTGATTCTCCAACCTTACTGGATATTGAAAAAAGGCTGGGAGATTTATCGTGTGCACAAAACTGATCTTATGACAGTTCATGAATATCCGCCGTTCTATAACGGCCTTGGTGCCAGACTTCTTTGGAATAAAACTCACCTGCCTTACGTTCTTGAGATTCATCATATCCCCGGTTATCCCAGAGCGGCTAATCTGAAGGAAAAGTTTTATGCTTGGTTGATGCGTATTTTTATTAAGTACGATTCTTCCGTTGCCAAAGCCGTCCGGGTGGTCAATCAAAAACAAGTGCCTGAATTTTTGATCAATACCGGTGTGCCAAAAGAAAAAATTGTCTACATTCCGTCTTTCTACATTGATTTGGAAGTTTTCAGGCCTTTTAATTCGCCGAAGAAATATGATTTGATCTTTGTCGGCCGTCTGGCTAAGAACAAAGGCATGGATTTACTTCTGGAAGCAGTTAAAAAACTTAGTGCCAGTGCAATCATTGTTGGCGATGGCCCGCTGAAAGAAAACTTAAAATTGAAAATTGAAAATTTAAAATTGCACGACAATGTTGTGTTTCACGGTTGGGCCAAGGATTCAACCGAAGTCGCCAAATTAATTAACGAATCCAAAATTTTAGTCATGTCGTCTTACAACGAAGGCGGGCCGAGGATTGTGCTTGAGGCCATGGCTTGTGGTGTGCCGGTGCTAGCCACACCGGTCGGTATCGTGCCGGATATTATTGAAGACGGACGATCCGGACGTATCATAGATTGGAGCATGGAAGATATCGCGCGTAAAGCAGGCGAGCTTCTCCGCAATCGCACGGAATATGAAAAATATCAGTATGCCGGTCTTGAAATCACCAAGCGATTTGAGAAAAAAAAAGCGATACAAAATTACGCCGAGAAACTGCATGATCTAATTTGAAATTATGACCTACGACTATGACCAATTTTTTGAAGAGAAGTTGAAATTAATTGCCGAAAAATCGCAATCTATTTTGGACGTGGGCGGCGGCCATCCGTTTCAGAAGATACTTGGCAGACACAAGGGCATACTTGCCGGCAAAAAATATATAACGCTTGATATTGACGAGTCAACCAAGCCGGATGTTGTCGGTGATGCTCACCAGATGCCTTTTCAAGATGCGTCTTTTGACACGGTTTTACATGTCTATGTTTTTGAACATCTGCACACGCCGCAAAAAGTGGCTACGGAGATTTATCGTGTACTCAAACCTGGCGGCTACATGCTTGGTATTATTCCTTTCATCCATCCCTATCATGCCCGCAAGAACGGTTATCGCGATTACTGGCGTTTTTCCAAGGATGGCATCCATGTCTTGTTCAAGGATTTTAAAGAAATAGAACTTTTTAAGATCGGCAGGTACTTCCGGGCTTGGATCGGCTTTTTACCGTTCCTATGGCGATTTAGGCGTGTTCTGGAGCCAATAGCTTATGCCCTGGATCGTCTTGTGAGTTATTCCCGCAACACTACTGCCGGCTACATAATTTTCGCCAAAAAATGAGGTTATTAATATTTGTAAACAAATTTGATAAAAACGACGATTTGCTCGGTTTTTTTGTCGGCTGGGTAAATGAGTTAGCCAAACATCCGCCGAGTATTATTGTCATTACGCAATCAGTCGGTGAGTATGATCGCCTGGCTAATTTGAAAGTGATTTCCATTGATAAAGCGAAAAATCCAAGTCCGTTCTGGCGGGTAGTGAAATTCAAATGGCTGCTTTGGCGATTAAGGTTGGATTATGATGGCATCTTTGTAATAATGGCACCGGCTTGGGCAATCGTGGCGTCAGGTGCGGCAAAATTACTGGGTAAAAAACTGTACCTCTGGTATGCCGTCTGGCGCGGCAATTGGAAATTGAAATTGGCCGAGAAACTGGTTGATAAAATCTTTTGTTCGGTGGAAGAGGCGTTTCCGTTCAAAACTTCCAAGCTCGTGCTTTTGGGCCAGGGGATTGATACTGATTACTTAGTGCCGGATAGTCCAATTCGTGAGACGGGATTTGTCTTATTTTTAGGACGAATTTCACCGGTAAAAAAGATTGAGGTATTGTTGGAGGCGTTGGCTAAATTGCCGGAAGCAGAGCGTGCTAAAATCAAAGCTGAAATTGTTGGCGGAACTGCTAGTCCAAGCGACGATTCATATTTGAATGATATGAAAGGTTTAGCTCAAGAATTAAAAATCAGTAATCAAATCAGCTGGTTAGGCCGTGTTGGTCACGAATCAGTCAAGCAATATTACCAGCGAACCGATATCTTTGTTAATCTCACACCAACCGGCAGTTTTGACAAAACCATGCTTGAATCGATGGCCTGCGGTGATTTGGTGCTTGCTTCCAATCAGGCCCTGGCAAGATTTCTCTCGCCGGAACTGCGCGAGCTTTTGATATTCCGACAGGATGATGCCAATGATTTGTCTAGTAAACTCAAGAATCTTTTGAATTTGAATCCTAGCCGAAAAGACAGCTTGAGAAACGAATTACGCGAAATTATAATCAAAAATCACTCCCAAAAACAATGGGCAACGAATCTAATAAAAAACCTATAGTCGTTACTGGATTTCCATATGCTTTTCCTTACTATTTTAAGGTTTTTGAGTATCTGCAAAACAAAAACGATTTTGTTTTTGTTTTGCCTAAGTTTTGGATTGCTAAAAAAGGCAAAATGCAATTCAAGCTGGAGCCGAAAGTCAACTTCCCGACTTACGGCCTCAAGGCAGTATCCTATGGTGGCCATTCTTTCAGGGGTCTTTTCAAGGGCTGGCTGCCGGGCATTTTTTTTCTTTTGCCGCGCCTGAAGTCCAAGTATCACTCCAAGATTCTTTATTCCTGCTCCGAGCCAAGTCTTCTGACTACACTCTATAACAGTATTGCCGCAAAAATCTTCGGTTTCAAGCATGTATTATTCACCTGGCAAAACGTTACTCCCAAATCGCGCATGCGCGGACTCAAACTCCGGCTTTCCAATACGATTGTTAAACTCAACCTACGGCTGGCAGACGGCGTAATCTGCGGCAACAAGAAGGCCGAGCTGATCATTAAGGAATTCAACAAAAATATCAGAACCATTATTTGTCCGATAGCCGGTGTTGATATTGAGAAATTCAAACCTAGTATAGCTAGTGACTGGCGGGAAAAATTGAGACTGTCTCCGGACCAGAAACTAATTCTTTTTTATGGTGCCCTGGATGCTCGAAAAGGTCTTGATGACTTACTTAAGTCCATGAGCCGATTGCCGTCTACCGGCTGGCACCTGTTGATTGTCGGTGCTGGTCCTAAACGTGAGGAACTACTTAAGCTGGTGCATAATCTCGGCCTCCAGCAAAGTGTTACTTTCATTGATTGGATGAAAAATGATGAACTACCGGCGCTACTTAATGCCGCCGATATCTTTGTTTATCCAAGCGTGCCATCGGGCGGTTGGCAAGAGCAGTTTGGCTATGCCATGGCCGAAGCCAGCGCTTGCCAAGTGCCGGTAGTCGCCACGCATACTGGCTCAATAGATGAAGTTGTTGCTGATGGTAGGAGCGGTATTTTGGTCAGACCAAATGATCCTGAAGAACTAGCTCAAGCGATAACCAGATTGGTTTTGGATGATAACTTGAGACGGCGAACGGGTGAATACGGGCGCAAATTTGTCACCGAGAATTTCAGCCATCAAGTCGTCGCCTCAAAAATAGAAAAATTTCTGAATGGTTTCTTAGGGCAACAACCGGCCAAGCGGGTAATGCTTGCCATACATGATATTGCTACCGGTGGCAGTGAAAAAACTATTGTCACTGAAGCCAACCTGCTTTACGAGCGCGGTTACGAAGTTAAACTAGTAACAATGCTTAAAAACCAGCATAACGATCTGGCAAGATTACTCAAGATTCCGCCGGAAAATTTTATAAATTTTTATTTCAAATCGTATTTTGATTTTGGCGAAATTATTAAGTTGATAATTTTTTTGAAACAATACCAGCCAGACGCAATCATCAGCGCTTCGCTTTTCACCAATACCATTCTTAAATTCACGAAAATCTTTTATCCTAGGCCGGCACTCATCATACGCGAAGGTAACGTTTTTGTCAGGCATGGCTGGAGGAGCCGGCTTTTTGACAGATTGACTAATTTCTTGGTTAAGAAGTATTTTTGCAATTCGCAGGCGATAAAAGAAGACATGGTAAGAAGTCTGGGCTTGTCGGCAAATAAAATAGAAGTGATTTACAATGGCATAACTCCGGAAGCTTTTGATATACCCTTGATTTCAAAAGAGGATAAGCGCAAAGAGTTGGGCATCTCCCAAGATGCATTTGTGCTGCTCAACGTTGGTTCCATGAGTACGCTTCAAAAAGGCCAAGAATACATAATTGAAGCGCTTACCAATCTGCGGCAAGATAAAAAAATATTGGTTATTTTCGCCGGTGACGGCCATAGAATGAAAGAATTGCAAGAGTTGGCTGAAAAACTAGGCGTTACCGAGCGCATAATATTTTTGGGTAATAGAAGCGATGTCAGAGAATTACAAATAGCGGCTGATGTTTTCGTCCTGCCCTCGCTTTGGGAAGGCATGCCCAATGCTATGTTTGATGCCATGGCCGCAGGCATGCCGGTAATCGCCACGGCTGTCGGTGGTGTGCCGGAGATACTGGAAGATGAAAAATCAGGCCTGATTGTCGCGGTCAAAGATCCGGAGTTGATAGCTACGGCTGTTGCCAGATTGAAGCGTAATCCGGAATTGAGGACCAAGCTTAGTCAAAATGCGAGGAAGGCAGTCTCGGTAGAAAAACTTACCTGGCAATATCACATAGAAAAGCTAAGCCGGCTCATTTCTCAATATTTTTAGAAGTTCTGCTGAATTACCAGTGCCACCAGTAAGCCCAGATGAAAACCCAGATTCTCCAGGCCCAATAAATTAATTTTTTGACACCCGGTATCGTGCCGGAAATACCGACGCGCTCGCGGAAAGTGACCGGGATTTCTACAAAAGGTATGCGCTGAACGATTGTTAAGAGCATCAATTCAACGGCAAACAGATTATCGGTGGCCTCAAAATGTTTTTCGAGTTTTTGGAGTGTTTCACGGCGAAATAACTTATAAGTACAGCCTATGTCGGTAAGAGTTTTGGTTGCAAATATGATTTCAATTGTCTTAGCGTAAATTACATCAACGATTCTTCTGATGGGGCTCATCGCCTTCATGTCAAAAAGAGTGCTTTGATTCGTTCGCGAGCCAAAAACTACAGGAAAATCCTGGCCGAAGACCAAAAATCTTTCAATATCTGCAGCCCGGAAGGTGCTATCTGCTTCGCATAAAATTATATAATCTCCGCTAGCCTCTTTGATACCTCGGCGGTAGCCGTAACCGTAGCCCTGGCGAGTCTCATGGATAAGCTTGGCTTTGGTTTGGCGGACTTCCTCGTCCGTACCCGGCTCGGCATTGTTATTTATAAGTATTACTTCGTCAACCCAGCCGGTTGCAAAAAAATCCTCAATGACATGCCTGACAGAGTTTTTTTCCCGATAAGTTGAGATGACAACTGAAACGGTCTTATTCTTCCACATTCACTGAATACTATTTGATTTTAAAGCGGTTGTAAAGTTTTGACAGCCGGCATAATCTCAAAGCTGGACATATTTTAAAAACCTGCTATACTATCGATCAGTCCTTTAACCAAAAAATACAGGAGACAAGATCATGAACCAGTATGCGACCGAGCAGAGAGGTTACGTTGAACTCGTTGCTAGAATTTTATGCGACCCACTACCGTCAACTTTACCACTGCATGCGTGTTACGTTGTGTCTGAAACCATAGACAATCAAGGATCCGGTATTTGTAGAGCTCGGGAATTATATAAATCCGGAATCGTGGAAAGAATTGCCATTTGCGGGGAGGGTCCTCGAAACGGCTATGAAGGAGTGGATTACACATTAAGTTTGCTAGGTAGGTTTGGCAGATATGTTGATGATCGTATCCTAACTCCAGGGACTTATCACACTTATACGGAAGCAGAATCGTTGGTAAATTATGCCCAAAGGAATTACTGGAATAGCATAGCGGTAACGGCAGTCCCGTTTCATCAACTCCGGGTTTTTATCAGTGTCGTCAGTGTCGCCCTTTTGAATTATCCCGAACTGAAAATCTATAGCACTCCCGGTCGTTCTCTTGATTGGACAAAAGTAGCATTGCATTCCCAAGGCACGACACGTGATACCAGACGAGAGCTTCTCCGAGGCGAGTTGGATAGAATCGTTACATATCATGATGACGGCAAGGGTAATTTGGCATCCTGCGAGCAAATATTAGAATATCTTAATCGCAGAGACTCATAATTAGGAGGTACTTGTGACACTTAGAAAACTTGCTATGGTCTGGGAAGTAAATGACCCGCTTCCGGAAAATGCCGATCTTATTGCGGTAGCCTCGGCCGCCGCTACCAGGGAACGCCTGACCAAGGGCTCAATGGAAATATCCCTGCTTGCCCTAGAGGTCGCCAAAAAGTATCCATCTGCCCTTATTTGCTGGGGCTCTTTCTCGAAGAATCCTAATCCTGATATTGAATGGAGAGAAAAAGCAGAAATCTTTTCCTCGAATCGCAACGTGTTCATAGGAGGTGTAAGTAGTTCAACGGATGAATGTAAGGCGTTCAGATCGGCGATCTTAGCCAAGAAGATAGAT
>JBGQJN010000013.1:0-20255 GCA_041499075.1 Minisyncoccia bacterium
CGTCCTTCACCCTCGCCCAGCCCGACACCGATCGTAAGCAGAAAGCCCTCACCGACACCGGTTTCTATTGAAAGCTATTTTTCTTCGGTCAAAAGCGTCAATTTAAGTCTTAATCAGGATTTTGTTAAAAACTTCTCGGCCGGACTTGATAACCAGGCTCTTGGCATATCAAGAGCACCGGCATTGTACAAAATTTATGACGCCACCGGCAGTAAGAGCTATGCTTTTAGCGAATTCATGTCGGGACTTGCGATGAACATACCGGGCACGCTGCTGCCATCACTTGATGACCAGGTGTTTTATCTGACCGCTCTTTACAAAGGTGACACTAAGATCGGCTATGGCTTTATGGTCAAGCTTAAAGATACGTCTTCGGGTACAACCGGCGCCAAGGGCTGGGAGGCAAGCTCAACTAACGATCTCAAATTCCTGCTCCAGTATGATCCGAGCAAGGCCGCTTCAATAGATTTCCTTGATAATGTCTATAACGGCGTACCGATAAGGTATAGGAACTTCCCTGATATTAATTCAACGATAGATTACGCGATCGTCCCGGCTCGCAATGGTGAGACTTATCTTGTGGTCACCAACTCCAGGGAGCATATGTATTCAGTGATTGATAGGATTAAATAGTGGGCTTATGCGCCCGGTATTGGCTTATTAGTTAATTTCAGTTATAATACTCATGTATAGAATACTGGCCACAAAGGAGGGTAATTTATGGAAGAGCAAGGGGTGAAAATCAAGAAATATCAGATGGAACCGCCTGTCTTAGAACAATGCCTCGGCTGCATCAGTGCCTCTTTTGAGAGATTTGAACCCAGTAATTGCCCGGAGATCAAAAACGTAAGAACAGTGACCGCAACTTGTTCGCAGGGTCAAGACCCTTTTGCAGAAGGTGCTTGCAGTTCTTTCCAGGCCGGCTCGCCGCAACATATTACTTCCTTGCCCATCGTGGCGGGCTAGGTTTAGATACCAGCTTCAACGGGTTAAACCCCGTTTTTTGTTTGGATAGACTTTTAAACTATCTTGAGTGGTGTTATATAATTAAGACTATGCTTAACTTGGCGACTCCGATTGAAAAACTACCGCGCGTAGGGCCGAGGTTTTTGGCACGGCTCAAAAAGCTTGGCATTATGACAATCAAGGATCTATTGTGGCATTTTCCGATCAGATACGAGGATTACAGCAGGATGATGCCGATATCGGATATTAAAAATTCCGGTGAGATTGTAAGCATAATTGGCCAAGTGGCAAGTGTTGACGTCGTTCGCTCGTGGAAAAGAAGGATGGCGATAGTAAATGCCTGGTTTGAAGATTCCAGTGGCACAATTCGCGCCGTTTGGTTTAATCAGCCATACATCGCGGATAGTCTTAAAGAGGGCACTCTGGTTAGTTTATCTGGGAAAATTTCCGTTGATAAAAATGGTTTATACCTATCATCGCCGTCTTATGAGCGCCTCCAAAACGATTTGACTCACACTGGCCGCCTTGTCCCTATTTATCCGGAAACGGAAGGCCTCACCTCCAAATATTTACGCTTCCTTATCAAGCCAATTTTAGCGCAAATTTCCGCCAAAGGCGGATCCGCCTCGGGCGGAAAAAAAATGGAGGATCCCCTGCCGCAAGAGTTATTAAAAAAATACAACCTGCCCAGCTTGGCCAAAGCTATGCAGAATATTCATTTCCCGGAAAATCTGGAAGAAACGGAAGCCGCCAAAAAACGTTTCGCCCTTGAAGAGCTGCTGCTATTCCAACTGCGCGCCCTGCGCGATCATCGCCAGCTCCAGATGCTCAAAGCGCCACAAATTGTTTTCAACAAAGAAATGGCCGTTGCTTTTGTGAAATCTTTGCCGTTTGAGTTAACAAACGACCAGCGAATTGCCGCCTATGAAATACTGCAAGACCTGGCGCGCCCCTTTCCGATGAATCGTTTACTCAATGGCGACGTCGGTTCCGGCAAGACTGTGGTTGCTTTAATGGCTGCCTGCCAAGTAGCCGCTGCCGGTTATCAGACAGTTTTTATGGCCCCGACGGAAATACTGGCCAAGCAGCATTTTGCTACAATAAAATCACTGACCAAAAATGAAAAGACCACCATCGGGCTTCTGACCGGGAACGAGGCAAAGCAATGGTCCCGATCGCATTCAGTAATTGAGGATCCTCGATTTTCTGAAAGAAAATCGGGACCGATTGACGAAACCGAAGAAGCCCCGACGCCTTTAGGGGTCGGGATCCCGACTGTTAACGGCGGGGAAAAGATCTCAAAAAAACTAATACTTAAAAAAATTGCCGACGGCCAGATTGATATAATCATAGGCACACATGCGGTAATCCAGAAAAATATCAAGTTCGCCAAGCTCGGGTTGGTAGTTATAGATGAACAGCATCGTTTCGGCGTTAGCCAACGCATGAAACTAATCAAAAATCAACAGCTAGTTCCCCACTTGCTATCAATGACGGCCACTCCCATTCCTCGTACACTGGCTTTAACAATTTACGGCGACCTGGATGTTTCTCTTATTAAAGAAAAACCCAAGGGCAGGCAGACCATAATCACCCGCCTTGTGTCGCAAGCCAAGCGGGATGGTGCTTACAAATTCATAGATCAACAGATAGAACAAGGCCGACAAGTTTTCGTGATCTGTCCACGCATAGATACAGCCGCAGCCGAGACGACAAAATCTGATACGGCCAAAGCTAGGCCGCTCTCTCAAGCCAAACTAGTCTGGGCTGAAGTCAAGGCCGTCACCGAAGAATATGGCCGGCTTGCCCAAAAAGTTTTCCCCCAAAGACAAGTAGCCATGCTCCACGGCAGATTAAAGGCAAAAGAAAAAGATGAGATAATGAAAAAATTTTCCGCCCAAGGCGGATCCGCCTCTGGCGGAAAGAATCAAATAGATATCTTGGTCTCTACTTCGGTTGTTGAGGTAGGTGTGGATATACCCAACGCCACGATCATGATGATAGAGTCAGCCGAACGCTTCGGTCTCGCCCAACTCCATCAATTCCGCGGACGTGTTGGGCGTGGCGAACATCAATCATATTGTCTTTTGTTCACCAGCAATAATGACATACCCTCAACTCGAGCTTTACGTGCGCTTGAAAAAACTGATAACGGTTTTGAGCTGGCCGAAGCCGATTTGAAAATCCGCGGTCCGGGTGAATTTAGCGGCCTCAAACAATCTGGCCTACCCGATTTCGCCATGGCTTCGCTTGCAGATATAGACCTAATAAAAAAGGCCAGACTCGAAGCCCGGCTGCTACTTAAAGAAGATCCGACATTACAAAAATATCCCTTGCTTCTAACTCGGCTCAATGAGATGCAGCGGCTGGTTCATTTTGAATAGCGGGTTTTCGGAGTTACCCAGAAGCCCATGTATCTGCCAAACATCAGGCGGGTTTGGGCCTCAAGACCGGGTAATGAGCCGAGAAAAATCGTTGTTACTGGAAACAAAATCCATTGCAGAGTCATCCAGAGATACTTGAAACGGCCAAATTGCGGTGGACGCGGCGGCAAAATAAAAATGGACAATATGGCAGAAGTCACAAGGCCCAACATAGCGAAGGTCATTATCACTCGCGTCAAAAAAGGCAGATTGAAAGACAAAACTGTTTTATTGAATTCCGCGCCGCCGGCCAGCACCGGCAGCCAGCCAAGCACAAATATCATGATGGCGTTCGTCGCCCAAGACCAAAATCTTTCAAGCATGGTTGATATAAGATAAATCTTCCGGCGCAGCGGGATTAGTTTGTTTTTATGAAAACCGAATAAAAAATATGGCACATTCTCCACACCGTAGCCCCAGCGGCGCTGCTGCTTATAGACATTAACCATCGTCTGCCAAAATGTCTGCGCGACATTGGCATCCATTGAAACGGGATAATAAAGCGGTACGACTTGGTAGCGGCCGTTGTAATGTAAAAAACACTGCCAAAAAATCCGCGAATCCTCTGAAACCATGTTCGTTTGCCAAAAATCCACATCAACCAGAGCCTGAAATGGCATGGAATGGCTTGAAAAAGTAGTGTCACTTTCCATGCGCTCCTGCTTAATCGTATGCCAAAAGGTTGAAGAAAACGCAACTACTCTGGCAAATGATGGCGCCTCCCAAATATTATTGGTGTAAAAAGGCACCGGCTGATAAGAAGAATGCAAGGGATCGGGTGAAGTCAAAAAAACATATGTCAGACGGCTGAAATATTCCGGAAAAACAACCGTATCCACGTCAAACGCCGACACCAGAATATGCTCATAACGTAAGCCGAGCTGGTCGACGATTTCCTTCTTGGCATATCTGCCTGCCCAGGCTATATTAGATCCCTTACCGGCAAGTTCGCCCGGTATATCGGCGGGATGCTCAACTGTAAGAAGTTTGAGAAATTGATTCTGATATTTAGCCAGAAGTTCGTTTGCGACAAGCTTGTTGAACTCTTTGCCGGCTCGCTCTTCTTGGGCCAAGATAATTATCATCTTGGTTTTGGGGTAGTTAATATTTGCCAAGCCATCGAGCGATGCCGAAATTACTTCCAGCCCTTCCTTATATGTCGGCAAAACCACTAAATGATAAATCTCCTGCCACGAATTAGTTGCTGGTAATTTGTAATCGGTAATTGGCAGTTCGGCAAGTCTTTCCAGCCAATTGATTTTCATATTACGTTTGACTTGCGCAAATGAGACTCTAAGGTGTAAAGATAGATAGATCGTCTTTACCAGCCAATAGACATCAAAAATAATAATGAAAATGGCTACAAATACCGGGCTGAAAAAGGAAAGGACCACTATCAAAACTAAAGTTGCCCAGGCCAAGACACCCGGTAATACTTCAAAAAACCGGTATCGCAACCGGTCTTTTTTATCAAGTAAATCGCTGGCTCTGCCTAGTTTTAGATGACTTGCGGCCAAACGTTATAATAATACATGATGTAACGAAAAAGTCAACTTTTTTTAGTTTTGCAAAGAGAAAACAAATTGATACAGGCCGTCCGTCAGGTTAATCTGGCCGGATTTTGATTCAAGGTCAAGCCGGGCTAGGTAGGCAAAAAGCTGTTTCAGCTCGTCCAGGTCAAATCTCCGGCACTGTTCATAAGTTTTGTTCAAAACAAATGGCTTAAACGATGTTTTCTGAAGCATATCAGAGTAAGGTATGGCATTTTTAACAAGGCTTTTTACACGCAATAAGTTACGAAATTGGAAAATGATCATTGAAAGAACGTAATGCGGATCGTAATCCAGCCCGAGATAACTATGGAGCATGGCCGAGGCTTTAGCCTTGTTCTTGCTGGCAATAGCGTCTATGACCTCAAAAATGCCTAGATCTTCATCCGGCTGGACAAGTAGTTTTACATCCTCAACGCTTATCCTTTTTAATTCAGCAACATATTTGTAATTGGCTAATTTATTTACTTCCTGACCTAAGCGCCAGCTGTCTTTGCCGGCATAGGCAACAAGTTTCTTAAGTGCGGGTGGATCTATTTCTGCGCCAGATTGTTTGATTTCTTTGGCAAGCCAGTTTTCAAGATATTTGCCCTCGAGCGGCTGAAATATTTTGACTACATTCAGCTTATCGGTCAGTAAAGCAAAGAGTTTCTTGCCTTTCTTGGTCAGTTCCGGCTTATCGGTATTTTCGTAAAAAAGTAAAATTCTGTCTTTATCGTCAACCAGATTCCAAGTTTTGATCAAAGCCGCCACTTCTTCCGAAACGGCAAACGCGTTCTTAGCCACTATCAATCTTTTTTCGTTAAAAAAAGAATTTGTTTTTATGGCACCCTCTAATTTTGAAAAATGACCGGCTTCATGCAGGTCCAGAAAATCAAAGTTTAAGCCGCTGTATTTGCGGCGATATTCATCAACTATTTTTTCCAAATTTTGCTTCAGCCGGTAACTATCCTGGCCATACAAAAAAATAATCATGGCAAAAAGTTCTTAAACCATCTAATGCCTCTCCTGAAAATATCTCCCGAAAATCTGAATGTGCTGCCGCTTATGCCGCCCTGACTAACTTCCTTTTCAAAACCCCAGGCAACCAGACCAACGGCAACAGCAAAGGCCGGATCGGAGACTTGGTCAGACAAACCTTCTATCATGTAGTCACCGCCAAGCCTGACGGCTAATCTAAGGTGATTTTTAGTAAAGGCCGCTAAACCGTTCAGGTTCGCGCCGCCGCCGGCTATAACAACGCCGGCAGGCAGAAGATAAGTACGCGGTAATTTTTTGACTTCGGCTAATATCATATCAAAAAGTTCAGAAACTCTGTAATCTATTACCTTGGCTATTTGTTTGCGCGGCACGATCATATCATCTTCGCCGAGAAGTTCTGAAAGATCTACTTGGTCGCGTCGGCCGCTTTCTTCTTGACCGACTGAACCGTACAGACACTTAATCTCCTCGGCTTTGTCCATAGAAGTACGGAAAGCGACTGCAATATCATTGGTGATGTGACGCGAACCAATGGGTAAAACCGCAGTGTGTATCAAATCGCCTTCATTGAAAAGGGCGATCGAGGAAACTCCGCCACCAAAATCAATGCTCAAAACGCCATGCTCCCGCTGGTGCTTATCCAAAGAAGATTTAGACATGGCTAAAGGCGCAAAAACAAACTCGAGAACCTCGATATCGTTGGCATTAATGCACCTGGCAAGATTTCGGATGTATGGTGACAGGCCGTCAATAAGCAAGACCTCCGCTTCCAAACGCACACCCTTCATGCCTAAAGCACTTTTGACATGTTCCTGGCCGTCAATCGTAAAACTGCGGGCGATGGTATGAATTATTTCCCGGTTTGGCGGTAAATTGATGGTAGAAGCCGCTTCAATAACACGACCGATATCATTTTGGGTAATTTCACCGTCGGCACGTGAGACAACAATCACACCGCGTGACGGTTGCGTCCTGATGTGCAAACCACCGATTGAGACGTAGGCTTGCTTGATTTTAACACCGGCCATCGTTTCAGCATGGCTGACCGATTCACGAATATTGGCGATTGTTTCTTCCATGTCAAAAACCACGCCGCGCCTTAAGCCGTTAGAGGTTGCACTGCCCACGCCCAAAATGTGCGGACGTAAAGAATCGCGATCTAAGCTCGCGACTACCGTTTTTACGGCATGATTACCGATATCAATTCCTGTAATTAGATGCTGGCGCATTAATCAATCAACGCTTTCATAACTTTACTTTCTAGTCCGACCATTTTTTTAGCGGCTTCTGCCGATTCTTCATGGTCATAGCCCAATAAATGCAAAAATCCGTGTATAACCAGAAATTTAAGCTTGAAATCTAAGCTAAGGCCTTCTTTTATGGCCTCTTTACGGGCAACAGTAAAACAGATGAAGACATCGCCCGCATCCATTATACCACCCCTTTGTAGATTTGCACCAATTGGCTTGTTGAGAAGCGGGAAGGACAGAACATCTGTCGGCTTGTCTTTGCCTCTATGCTCCTTATTTAGTGCCTTCATTTTAGCTTCGTCTACCAGATTGATTGAAAGTTCAACTTTGCCTTCAAGGTCCAGGGTTTTAACGGCCGCTTGAATGCACTTTTCAAAAAAATCTTTTTTGTAAGCTCCGACTTTGGCGAAATTATTAAAAACTAAATCAAGCATAGACTAGGAAAGCGATCCTTTGACTATTTTACTGACTATGCCGCCATCGGCTTTGCCCTTGAGTTTAGCCATAACCGCGCCGATGACACGGCCCATGTCTTTGACGCCTTGCGCGCTGAGTTCTGTGATAATTTTTTGTACTTCGATACGAATTTCGTCTTCCGACATTTGTTGAGGCAAATAGGTAAGTAAAATCTCCATTTCTGATTTCTCTTTTTGCGCCAGTTCCTCCCGCCCGCCGGCATGGAAAAGTTCTGCCGATTCCTTGCGCTTCTTGACTTCGCTTGCGATCACTTCCAGCACCTCATCGTCGGTCAGTTGGCTTTGTTTTTCAAGTTCATTGGTATCATTAACGGTTTTGCTTAGTTGTTGGCGCTTAATTAGCTCCTTGTTCTTGACCGTCGCCATCAGCAAACCCAAAACCATCCTCTTAAGCTGCTGCCCTGCCTTCAAGGCCTCAACTAATTCTTTCTGTATTTGTTGTTTTAACATAATAGTAATCACGAATATACAAATCTTTTTCAATATACAAATGGTTTTATTCGTATATTTGTCTTAAATTCGTATATTAGCGATTATTCTCCAAAAAAACCCTTCTTCAAAAATTACAATTTACGTAAACCGACACCAGTCGGTGGTTTTTATCACTTTTTAAGTTATTAAGCATAAGGATGTTTCTACCGGCGGAGACAGGTGTGTTTTGCGTGAGGAGCGCGCAGTCGCGACCAGCAAAACACACGTGTGTAGCCGGCTCAGTAAATCTCTATGCTACAATTTGTAATTTTTGAGATTCAGCTATAGCCCCAATTTTTGTTTTACTTTTTTCTTTTCGTCTTCAAACGTATCATCGTCGTATTTACCGAGCCGCTCCAATCTTTTTCTCAATGAACGAAGCTCCACGCGCATAATCGCGCGGTTTTTCTCTACGCGTTCATTGGGTTTTTTACTGAAATGCTTGGCCGCTTTGGCACGTTTAACAAGCTGAGTCTGCTGAGCCAGACGGCTAAAACGCCTCATCAGAGAACCAACGCTTTCATTCGGTTTTCGTTTAACTTCCATAAGTTACCTCCTTTCTTAAAATTGATAAATCCCTGATTACTAATACGAGCCGTACTCCCAAAAAGTTGCATAGTCCTAAGAAGAACTTACAATCTTGGGACCTAATTTTCTGCCGCCCAGTAAATGAATGTGGAAATGGGGCACCAGCTGGCCGCTATCTTCGCCACAGTTAACAATCAGGCGGAAGCCCTTGTCTAGCTTCAATTTCCCGGCCACTTTGTTGGCAGCCAAGAGTAAATCGCCCAGCAATTCTTTGTCCGATTCAGTAGCCTCTCTCAAATCAACAAAATGCTTTTTAGCAATAATTACGATGTGAACCGGCGCCTGCGGATGTATGTCTTCAATGGCCAGCCAGTTGTCTGTTTCCAAGACAATATTCGCCGGCAGTTCTTTGTTTATTATTTTACAAAAAACATCAGTAATCATACTTTTGTGTATTATCCTTTTAGTCTGTGCTTTATCATATCTAATATTTTTTCCTGTGGAACTGTTTCCTGCACTCCCGAATCCATTTCACGCAATATTACCGTGCCGTCAAGCGCTTCTTTCTGGCCTATGATCAGGGTGTATTTTATGCCCAGGCGATTAGCAATTCTTAATTGCGACTTGATACTGTCCCGGCCAAATGATGCACGTGTAGTAACACCGTGTTTGCGCAAATCTTCAAAAAGCACCAGGCCTTTGCGTTTAGCCATTTCGCCAAGCTGAGCAATAAAAACTTTAGGCTGAGAAGATGGATCTGGCACCGATATACCAAGCTCCTTCATCATCAATATAACCCTTTCTATGCCCATCGCCCAACCGGAAGCCGGTGTCTTGGGCCCGCCAAGAAGATTTACTAATTTATCGTAACGGCCACCGGAGCAAAGAGCCATCTGTAAGGGTCTCGGCTGATTTTCTTTTGAATCAGCGGCCTGCTCGCTTTTTGCTTCTTCGGGCCAGATTTCAAAAACTGTTCGCGTGTAGTAATCAAGGCCACGGACAAGATGCGAATCCAGGAGATAAGGAATTTTAGTTTCATCAAGAAACTCCAGCACATTTTTAAAGTGGGTTTTGCATCCTTCGTCAAGATAGTCAACCATTTGAGGCACACCCTTGCCAAGTTCCTGGCAATTTTGCTCCATGCAGTCAAGGAGGCGCAAGACATTGTTTTTCAGGCGTCTTTTACACTGATTGCAAACCTTTTTTCCACGGTTTCGGTAATAATCTTTGAGTGCCTTGATATATTGCGGACGGCAAGAGGAATCGCCGATGCTATTTAGCCGGACCACCGGATTTTTAATACCTAAACTTTCAAAAAGTTTGTAAGCAATAAATATGAGCGAAGCGTCAGTGGCGGCATTCTCATCGCCGAAAGTTTCCGCGCCAAGCTGGTAAAACTGCCGCAATCTGCCGGCTTGAGGATTGTCGTGCCTGAACATCGGACCGAAATACCAAAGCTGTACCGGATGCGGCTTAACTGCCATGCCGTGTTCGATATACGCCCGTACGACGCCGGCCGTGCCTTCCGGACGCAATGACAAATCATCTCCGCCCTTAGTTTTGAAACTGTACATTTCCTTTTCTATAATATCCGTTGCCTCGCCCACTGAGCGCACAAAAAGAGAGGTGCTCTCAATAATCGGCGTATCAATCCTTTCAAAACCGTAATCGGCCAGTAGCGTCGTCGCTTTTTTCATAATAAAATGAAAATAGGCCTGATCTTCCGGTAAAATATCTTTCATTCCCTTAACGGATTGTAGGCTGTTTTTAGGCATAAAATTCAGCTTGAACAAAAACTTTTAGTTATACTTCACCGCCGGTATTTTCCCGAATTCATTAACCGGCCAGGGCCTGAAAAATACTCTGCCGATAATGAGCGAGCGAGCGACAGGTCCCCAGCGGCGCGAATCCGAACTGCGCAGTCTATTATCGCCCATTACAAAGTAATCATCAGCGGAAAGTTGGACTTTCATATCCCCGATTGTGTGCTGGCCGGGAGAAAGATATCTTTCAGCCAATACAAAACCGGCAGGGCTAGAGTCGTTATAAATCCTTACCTGGTCATTTTTGATTTCTACTGTCTCTCCTGGCAAACCGATTACTCTTTTTATGAAAAACTGTGTTTGATCTTCCGGATAACGAAAAACAATAACATCTCCCCTTTGCGGCTCATGCAGGCGGAAGCTTATTTCGTCAATCAAAATGTAGTCACCATCTTGAAAATTCTCTTCCATGGATGCTCCTTTGACAAAGAACGGCTGAACTATGAAATAACGTATCGGGATGATAATCGCCAGGGAAATAATGATTATTTTGGCTACCTCCCAAATAAAAGCAAACGCCTCGTGGCGCGATGTAGACTTGGGTTGCTGGCCTGGTTGCGGCATCAATTCTTCTGGCATCTTTGACAGATTATATCAGAAAAACAGGCAATTGCAAATGCTGGCTCTTTTCTAAATAGAATCAAAAAGCCGCGTGTTGGGCGGCTGTGTTAATTGGACATCTCTAGTGTGTCCGTGTGGTTGACCATTTTGTTTGTCTATTTCGACTACGTTGGCATGAGCTCTTGATCTGATCTTGATAATCATGGCAAAAATTTGTAAAAAAACGAAGGAAGACCAGCAGTTGTTTTTGAGTAATAAAAACACAGTCAATATTCTCCCATGCCGCCACCTTTCGTATCTGGACCAAGAATGAAACTCCATAATTTTCTTGAAAAACTATAATCCTTTTGCCGACATCTTGTTGTTCCTGCAAACAGCCTAGTTCCTTTTTGCCCGGCAGTTTAGAACTATAACTTTTAAGAATATCCACCAGCCTGGGAATTAAAGACAGCGGAATATGTGCCCACTGATTGACAGTTCGTTTATGAATAGCTTTATTATAATTGCACGACGCGAGACTTAAGAGGCGATTATCCAGATAGCCGAAGTCTTCGTAAAAGAGATAGCTTATACTGATGTTTGAAGCGAAATCCCGGTCTCCCAAAACTATCAGCAGTTCAACGGCTTCTTTAATTTTTCTTCGAACTTTCCCACCATAGAAATGGGCCATCTCGGTTATCCCCTATTTTTTTAGGAACTGCGTAATATTATATGATATATTAACTCATTTAGTCAAGATGTTGTGCGCAGGCGACGGGACTCGCCTACAACTCTCGCCAGCTTCCGCTGGCTCGGTCGCAGGCCCGCCTCGTGGTTTGGCTCGCCAATTACTCGCCAAACATCGCTCCGGCTTTCTTGTCCCGCCGGAAACAGAGTAGTCTGTTTCCTTCGCTCGCTGTAGCTAACTAAAAAACCCGTCAAGCGGGTATTTTTAGTTAGCGCAGGCGACGGGACTCGAACCCGCGATCTCCTCCGTGACAGGGAGGCGCTTTATCCAGCTAAGCTACGCCTGCCCCTCACTTGGAAAGCATAAGCGGTTTTGCCGCATATGCTGAAAATAAATGCTTTCCAAGTGAGGGGCCTGCAATCAATACATCACATCAACACATCTTACCCCATTTTTCGTAAAAAGAAAAGGAACTGCTTGCCGGTTAAGTTGTCAGTTTCGACAGGGGGATAAGTCTTGTGGCGTCAATTAGTCAACGGGCATATAATTAATACATCTATAAATTTGAGGAATTAAGAGTTCCGGCAGTTGAAAAAAATCAAATACCGGTCTCTATTCCTTAGCTCGTAAAATGAGTAACAGAACATGGGTCTGGATTGTGGTCGTAGCTTTGGTGGCACTGGCTGCCTGGGCTTTCTTGAAGAATAAGTCGTCGTACACTTATACGCCCACAATAAGTCCGACTGTAAGCGCAAGCCACAGCCAGGGCAGTGCGCACTCAACTTCTAAGTCTAGCCCCGGCAGTGCGGCCCAAGCGCAGACTTATTCCCAACTGGTAGAACAATACAAGGGCTATCGCATCCAGTTTGACGAAGCTTGCCAGGCAAGCCCCACCAACGCCAGCTTCAAAAATGGCCAGAGTGTAATGTTTGATAACCGCTCCGCTAGCGCCAAAACAATCAAAATCGGCAGTTTATCTTATTCTTTCCAGCCCTATGGCTACAAGATACTGACTCTTTCAAGCCAGACTTTACCCAAAACTCTCTCTCTTAGCTGCGGCACATCAGTCAACGTCGGTCAGATTATGCTTGAGAAATAGGATAGCACCAGCCAACTGCTCATAAATCAAATAAAATATTCCCCGTACGGGGAATATTTTATTTGATTTATGAGCTTATAAACTAGCCATCAACAAAATGTAAACAAAAACTCATTGTTTAAAAAAATCTAATGCTATGATAATGAAATGTACGACAAAATTATTTGCAAATTAAAAGACTCAAGCAACGCTAGTGTACTTGGGTTTTTTAATTTGCATGTACAGGGTCGATTCTAACTCGTTTGAGTTGGAGTACAAATGCAATGAGCATCTCGCCTATCTTTAAGGAGGGAGAGATAGCTTAAAACCTGCGTTAAGCCCCCACCAAGGGGCTAGATAAAACTTACCGATTCTTGCTCCTTATTTGTGGGCTTCCATGTCTTCGAACTGTCTAAGAAATGATTCGGCGGTTTAAAGCAGGTCGTTAGTAATCAGAAAATTAATAATAACTTTCGCTGACAGGAATTTAATTTCCCTTTGGCGAAAAATTTAACTTATGAAAAATATTATCCGAAAAATATTATCCAGAGTAGGCCTGACGGCCGGAACTCTGGGCCTAGTTATTGCCGGTGCGGCGGCTTTCTCGGCTTTTGAAGCCCATATCGTCAATGTCACGGCTACGATTGAGAATGCGACAAACATCAGTACGTCAGCTTTAGGATTTGGCACGGTCTTTCCTGAAGAAGTATTACATAGTCCGGTAACTCTTTCTCTATCGAGCTCATTTTTGAGCCAAGGAAATACCGGAGCTACGAATGTAGATTACGTAATTAAGCAGAAGCCGAAGTGTCAGCTTAATCTTGGAGTTGATCCAGCTCTTCAATTACCACAATATGCACAAGTAACAGAAAATGCACAGGGTGTTTTTAGCTGCCCGGACCCGGTACATTATCATATAATGCCATTACTTTGTCCGTACTTGTCTAAGACCAGCCCGAGAGAGGGAGATACAAGTATTCCTTCATTCCATGGTCCGACAGCCTCGGCTTCGTGGACTGACCAAATAAGTACGAAGTACGAAGCAATTGGTCATTTGAGTAAAAATGGTATAGCTAGTACTTCGTGGGATATCGATTTGCACACCCCATGTTTTACTGGTCAGTGTTCTCAAGACTGGGCAAAGTATGTTCATGCAGCAAATCCAACCGCTTCCGCAAGTGCTTATTTTGCCGATCCAAGTTTACAAGGTAAACAGATGGGCTGTGATTTGTGGTATGAATTGTACAATGTGAGCACAACTCCAGTACCGTCTCCGACACCGATACCAACCCTATAATAATAGCCGCCTAAGTTAAAACCCTATGAAAAAATCAAAATTATTTAAAAAAGTGATATTAGGGTTATTTACTCTGGTTTTAGTTATCTCCGGTGCGGCGGCTTTCTCTGCTTTTGAGGCGCATGTCATTAATGTGACGGCCACAATTGAGAACACCCTAACCGTGCCGGTTGAACAAGGAGGGCTAAATTTCGGAGATGTTTTCCCTGAACAGGTTTTACACAAAACGCTTGGGATTGCTCTAAGCAGTTCATTTTTGAACACGCCAAGAGTGGATGATGTCGAGTACATGATCCGGCAAAAGCCCAAATGCGGCATACCTGTACCAGCTTCTAATCCGGTTTCTTATTCCGGTTTTCCGCAGGTGACAGAAGATCAAAACGGCAAATTCGTTTGTCCGCAAGGTTCGGTGGAACTGCCGTTACTCTGCCCTTATCTTTCCAAGCACGAGCTTGACGCGCGGGGCAATCCGACCGGCAATGGCATTGACGCCTTCCATGGACCAATAACGGAATGGACTATGGCCGATACCACACAGTTTCAGGTTACGGGCCAGTTATCAAAGGCTGATAATAAATCCTCAACTTCATGGGATATTGACCTTCACTCGCCATGTTTCAAGGATAATTGTGCCCAGGATAATGTCGTGCCGGCTAATTATCAGCCGGATATCAGTCTTGAACATAGCGTGTTTGGCTGTGATCTGTGGCTAGAGGTTACCAATATCAGCTTGCCTCCCCCACCAACTGAAAAGGCACATCTGACGGTAGTTAAAATTGTCCACAATAATCATGGTGGCAATGATACTGTCGGCAGTTTCACTTTGCTTGTAGATGACGGCGGAGGTAGTGTAGCTGTCAGTAGCAGTATCTCGCATGATTTTGTTCCGGGCACATATGATGTTACCGAACAGGGTAACCACGGCTATTCCGCAAGTTTCAGCGGTGACTGTAACAATGAAGGCCATATCGTGCTTGCAGCTAATGATAACAAGGTGTGTACTATTACCAACACTGACCTCGAAGCCCATATCAGCTTAGTTAAGAATGTTGTTGGCGGTACGGCTCTTGCGACTAGCTTCAAATTGAGACTTGATGGCGTCTTAGTCCCGACCGGTAGCTCAAATGCTGTTACTTCTAATTCAGCTCACGTAATTAACGAAGATGCCAAGGCCGGCTATCATTTCACCTCTATTACCGGTGATCCTAAGTGTCCGGCAGCTCTTTTGGGTACAGCAACTCTTAACGAAGGCGAGGACATTACTTGCACAGTAACTAATACTGCCGATTAGCCCTGACCAAGCTAAGCAGTACGATTATGAATTGACTGAAACTACTCGCAGTTAATCTGTCACGCACCCCGGTAGCTTCATTTGAAGATGCCGGGAAGTGGCAGATCAACTCCAGAGCTTATTAAAATGGATAATTCAGAAGTTGCTCCGGAAGACGGAGCTGTAAAAAAAAGAAGGTCGATAGGATCAATAATCCTTTGGGCTATAGTCTTCTTTATTGTCGTCATCGGCTTGGTACAATATTTAAACGCGGCCAAATATGATGTGCTGGTGCAAGTCATCCAAGAAGATAAAATTGGCGTCAATCCGACAGGCGAAAAACTTGATTTTGGCGACTTGCCGCACAATAAAAGCGCTATCAGGAAGGTAACGCTAGTCAGTGGCGGCAATACGCCGAGCTATATAATTATCTGGAAATTAGGCGAGATAAGCGACTTGATAAAAAGTGATAAGAACTTCTTCACTTTGGAGCCGCATGCTACTCAAAGCCTTGAATTCACGGCGTATATCCCAAATTCAGCCGAGTTTCGCTACTACAAAGGTACCGTAATCATATTTCAAATACCAAAGTTATGGTGATATGAAAAACATTTTAATCGGAACACTCAAGTTCATCTTATATGTGGCTTTTGTGATAGCGGCTATCTACTTTACGCCAAAACTTCTCTCAAAATGGCTGCATACGCCATATCCGTTGGCGACGATTACTTCCGGTTCAATGTGGCCAGTACTGAAAGAAAACGATTTGATATTGATGCAAGGCGTTTCCGGCAAAGATGTGCAAGTCGGTCAAATAATAATTTTTAAAAATGCAGGAGGTTTTACCATACACCGTCTGATAAGAAAGGAAGACAACGGCATGCTTGTAACTAAAGGTGATGCTAATGATGTTGAAGATAAGCCCATTTCCGAAAATGACATCATCGGCAGAATAGTCTATTTTGCAGGCAGGCCTTTCAGGATACCTTATCTCGGTTTTATCTCAAGGTCTATAGGACCAAAAATAACTGAGTTTGAGAAAAATTCTAACCTCTGAAAAATGGCAAAAAAGATATCCGGTCAAACATTTTTGATGATTCAGGGCATTAATCCGGCCAACATTTTAGATTTACGGAAATTCCAAAGGCCGGTTACTTCGAAGGAATCTTCGGCCAAGTTGACTGAAAGACACTATACGTCGACGTCGTTCTTCAGACGGCTAGTTTTTGATTTTATAAAACTGGCGCCCATAGCCCTGATTTTAATAATTGTGAGTTTGCCGTTCATGAGTGCTTTTGAAGCTCATGTAGTTAATGTGACTGCAAGTTTAGTCCAAATCGATCCGCCAATACTTACTCCGCCGGGAGCAAATATTCCTTGGTATGATACTACCGGTGCAACAAGCATCACCGGTACCTTAGATGTGATAATGACTGATGACGACCCTGATGCTACCCACATCTACTACACATATGCTTCCGGCATAGATTCTTTATCTTTTCTGGACCCGGTTTGTGGTCAAACCGGTCCTAATGGTGGCGGTGACGTAAAGACTAATCTTATAGATCTTTCTTTTACAAGCGACACCGTAATAAAAGCAATTGCTTGCAATGGTCCAACAATCAGCAGTGAAAAAAGTGTAGTCAATATTAAAATATATGATCCACCGGTTGATATAAAATCGCCAGAAAACTTTGTCACTCCCGAACCTTCTGATACGCCCACGCCAACAGCAAACCCAACTCCTTCGCCTACTGTCTCGGGGTCTCCGGCTTCAACGCCGTCGACTACACCTACTCCTTCGCCCATCGTAACCTCATCGCCGGATAGCGGCGGCGGTTCTTCCAGTACTGCTTCTGATACTCCTACACCGGCTCCGTCGCCGTCGGCAACTCCCACGCCGGAAGTAACGCCCGAGGTAACACCAGATATATCACCGACGCCGACCCCAGATCCTACTTCTACTCCTACGCCCGAGATCACCCCAACCCCCACGCCAATACCGACTCTACCGCCGGAAGCTACTACTGACCCGACACCAACACCATCAGAAAGCGTTGCATCAACGCCTGAACCCGGTAGTACTATCACTCCGTGAAATTTTTAAATAAAAAAAATATTTTGATGATTCCTTTAGTCCTGGTTTTGGTTTTTGTCGGGACATTACTCCAGCAAAAAATATTAAAAGTTGATGCCAATGTCCAGGTCTTGCTTGTCAGTAAAACAGCGATACCTTTTGGAATAATTTTCCCGGGCGAAGATGTCTCACAGACTTATACCGTCCAGCTTGATACCTCTTCTAATCAAGCCGATTACATCACAACAACAAGCCCATTACCCAATCTTTTGAACCTATGCCCGCTTTTAGAAATAAAAAATATAGACAGCCCGAGCGAAGGCGATACTTTAGCATCCTCCGGATTAAAGCGCCCGGGCGATACGACAGATAGCTGGCAGGTTAAGCTTAAGATCGGCGGCATCAATGGACAGCTTGCCCAGGATAGCGATGGAGCAATAATAATCAGCGGTGGAAATTACGGTTGTAAGATAACAATTGACACCAAAAAAAATGAGCACGAGCATGAAGATGAACATGAAAGTAAAGGTAAAATCACTATCAAGAAGATAGCCCAAAACGGCAACGGCAGTTTTAGTTTCAACGGCAGTTTTCAGAGCTTCAGCATCCAAACCGATAATGGTAATGGCAGTAAAGACTTCAGTAACTTAGCCTCCGGAACTTATAGTATTATTGAAACAGCAAAAACCGGCTGGACCCTGAAATCACTTAGCTGCAATGATCCTTCCAGTAATACTACTGTTTTGGGTGCCAGTGCCGATATTAAACTGGGTAAAGGCGAGACTGTGACCTGTACCTTTACCAATAAAAAAGATCAATCCGGCGGAGAAATAGACGGCATGAAGTTCAACGATAAAAACAGTAACGGCAAGGAGGATGCGGACGAATCTGGCTTGGCAGGTTGGACGATCACAATAAGTCAGTATGGAAATTCTAATTTTCATGCAAGTACGGTCACTGACAGCCAGGGTAATTATAGTTTTAAAAATTTACAGCCCGGTAAATACAAAGTCAGAGAAATTCAACAGAACGGCTGGCGCCGGATTACGCACGACCCGAAAGCATTAGAGGTCACTGACGGCAAAACTCTCACGCATGTTAATTTTGGAAATAAAAAGAAGGATAAAAAAGATGAGAACCAAGGTGATATCCATGACTCGTGGGATAATGACTAAAAAGGCCGGCGTAAGAGTCTCGCGCACGGCCTATAGGTCTGGAGTGTGAAGAATATTCATATACCTTTTAATTCCCAGCGGTGCTCACACTGGCTACATTCGAAAATCACATCTACGAAACCGCTCCTTTCACTTGACTTGTGGCTCACCTTTTTGCCAGTGAGAGTGGCACATCCAGTGCAAAGGTAGTGATTACGTTTGATAAGGTAGTTGCCTTTTAAATCGCGGATCTCGAGAACCCTCATCGGTTGAAAGGCTCCATGCATTTTTTTTGATCCCGGCATTTTCACTATAACGGTGCCCTGCACAAAGAACGATGCCTGACCTTTACGAATCTTGAGAAAACGTACTGCTCTTCCATTAAGACGTTCCCGACCAGTCTCTACGTTCAGTTCCTGATACCTAATCCACCTCGGTACTCGTGTACCCGGTTCCAAAACGAGTTTAACCCCGCTTATTATCACAGTTCACCTCCTTTAAAAGAACATCATCAGTACAATCTTGCAATCAAATTAGCACCAAACAATTACATTGTCTAGTCAAAAAGAAAAGAAACTCCTTCGAGTTTCTTTTCTAGTAAGATTTCGCATGATTTGTGCAGTATTCTTGAATTAGTCCGAACGCATTTCGCCGCCTGCGGCGGCGAGGAAGTCCCCCCGCGAAAATTCGGAAAGGTGGCGGAGCCGCACCGCTAACAATTTCAAGTTTTTCTTTGGCGGCATTCAATTCAGAATTCGCAAAGCGAATACCAAATGCAAATATATTGTATGATAAATTTTGGAAAAAATCAAAAAGAAAAGAGTTCCGCGTGTTGCTGTCCACACGGAACTCTTGATGTGCTTTCGGGGAGAAATCGTTTAGCCCTGTGCTTCGACCTGCTTGTAGGTCTTGGCGAAAGCGTCGGCGTCGATGAGGTATGGTTCGCCGTCCACTTTTCCACTCGCGTCGCAGGTGTCGGCAATCAGGCATCGTTCGTCGCCAGTTTGTGGCGAACCCCACGAAGCCATGATCTCGATCGGTTTGCCGAATGGATTGGTAATCGCGCGGCAGTAGCCCTTGGCCGAGTAGACACCGCTCTCGTCAGTCGCTTCGTAGCGGCCGAGAAATTTCTTCTCGGAGATGATGTACTGCTCGCCGCCGGGGTTGGTCATGATCCAATCTCCCTCGCCGGCCTTATTCACCGTCTCCTTGGCACCACCTTCGAGCGTGGTCGTGATTTCCTCGCCGACAGTAGCAGGACGAGCTTCCACGCGACCCTGCTTCTTGTAGACAGGTGCCTCGGCGAGTGCACTCATGATTTCGGGCGACTTGCGCTCCACGGACTGAAACTTGCTCTCTTGAGTTTCCATTCTTGGTTCTCCTTCTTTCATATGATTTTTGATTGGGTACGAACTGCTTGCTATCCTACCATATATGTGAGTGCAAGTCAAGCTCGCAGTTATTTTTATAATTTGGTTAGAAAAGGGACTAACTTTTCTAACTTATGGTATCAAAGGATTAAAAAATTTTCTTCCCCCAAAATTAAAATATGGTTCGAGCCGATGTTTTTCTCCGGGTTCTTTGGCGGTTTTGATCGGTGCGGCTCCGCCGCCTTTCTGCATTTTTGTGGGGGGACTTCCTCGCCGCCGCAGGCGGCGAAATGCGTTCGGACTAATTCAAGAA
>JBGQJN010000014.1:0-19163 GCA_041499075.1 Minisyncoccia bacterium
AAAAACGCTATTGATATCCGCGAGTTGATTTTGTGTAGGAGCTATATCAATAGAGGCAGCGGTTTGCTCAATGTAATTATTCAAAAAATTCTTAAAAATATTACTTTGACCCTCGGAAGAAGAACCTTTAAAAATTATCACTAAAAGCGCCAATGTCATAAGCGTAAAAAAGCCGACTTTGTCGTTTCTGAAAAATAATTTTTTGAATTTGGATAAGAAAGTCTTAATAGGCCAAAAAGTGGGAACCTTGAAGAAAAGGAAGTCACTATAAAGAGACAAATTCTCCTTACGGAGAATCTAGAGTTAAGAGTAGTCCTTGGAAAGCACCGAGTCAATACTTACAGTGGATAATGGGTGGAACATCAAAAGAACGATTACTTTACAATTCGCCAACTTAGACTTAATCTCTGGGCATGGATACCAAAGAACTTGGCTATTTAGCTGAAAATATCGCGGCAAGATATTTGCAAGGCGGGGGATATGAAGTAATTGATCGGAATTACCGCAAACCCTGGGGCGAGATAGATGTTATTGCGCGACAAGACAATACCATTATTTTTGTTGAAGTCAAGGCCAACCGCCAGGAATTCGCCGGTGAATTTAATCCTGAAGTACGAGTTGATTGGAAAAAAATGGCAAAAATCAAGCGCACGGCATCACTATACCTTGAGTACGAACTGCACGATATGAACCTGGAGTGGCAAATAGACATCATATCCGTAGTATTTGACGCCCTAAACAAAAAAGCGAAAATTAAACATTTCAAAAATGTCTAAAATTAAAAACCCGCTCTTTTGAGACATCACCAATAGGGCTGCAGCATAACTGACAATTTGAGCAAAAGTAAGGTGGGTATTACCAACAAGGGCAAAATAGCTAAAAAGAACAATGAGATAAGTCGAAATGCCGCCAGAAGCTACGAGAGAAAGTTTAACCCAAAAACTCAAAGCATTCATGTCGAGATTTTGCTTATACCACTTGCCTTCAAGCGGCTTACCCCATTTAATTAGTTGTAGTTGCAATAGGCCTTCTTTTATCAATAAAATCGACGCCAGAAAAATAACAAACGATGGCACAAGGATAATAGTTTTATAATACATAGAGTGAAGAACAACGAATAAAACCATTAAAGGCCAAAATATTTTTAATAATGCGGATATTCTAGAAGGGATATCTCTTGTGTAGAGAATAACAAGTGGCACAAAAAGAATGAAAGCTAGGCATGATAGAGCTTCGATCAACATACGTTTCTCCCTTATTCAGTTGTAAAAGATTACCTTGGCTGACAATAGCAAGAGCGTTTCTTTCTGTTAAGATTTTACTTTTTACAGCAAGGTAGGTGAAAAAGGGGTTTTCTTTTTAGCCCAAACGGTTATATTATACTTATGTCCAAGAAGGGTCCCAGAATAGGCGTTCACGTTTCCGTAGCCGGTGGAATTGTCAACGCACCCAAGCGTGCCAGTGATTTAGGTTGTGAAACATTTCAATGTTTCACGCGCCCGCCACAAGGTGGCCCGGCGCCAGAGTTAACAGAATCACAAGTATCAAACTTCAAATCCGAAATGGCTAGCTTTGGCATGGAAACTTTTTACATACACACACCATACTATATTAACCTGGCCTCTCTAGAGCCGCGAATCAGGCATAGCTCAATTAAGGTATTGCGGGAAGAACTTGAGCGGGGGAGCATGCTTGGTGCCGGTTATGTGATGACACACATTGGCTCGCATACTGACCAAACCCTTGAAGAGGGCGCAGCCAAAGTAATCAAATCGGTTAATGAGATTCTAGAAAATTATGAGGGTACAACCAAATTACTACTGGAGATAGCCGCCGGTAGCGGTAATATTATCGGAGATACGTTTGAGGAGCTGGCTTCTATTGTGAAAGAGGTTAAGAAGTCGCCCGGCTTCGGTGGTATATGCTTTGACACTTGCCATGCTTTTGCATCCGGCTATGATTTCCGCACGCCGGATTTAGCCAAGAAGATGCTGGCTAACTTTAATAAAAAAATTGGTCTTGAATGGCTCAAGCTAAGCCACATCAATGATTCAAAAGTTGATCTCGGTGGCAAACGTGATCGCCACGAGCACATTGGTGACGGCTTCATCGGCCAAGAGGGAATGGCAGCAATTCTTAATACTCCAGAATTCCGCCAGATTGATTGGCTACTAGAAACCGAGGATTCAAAGAGGGAAAAGGATATTGAGATTTTGAAAAAAATCCGTTCAGGCAACATATAGTTTTCTTACAAAATTGTGGCAATTAGCTCGCCATTATGCCTTCTATCACCACTGGCAACCCCAGCGAGGTTGCTGCGTTCCGTTGAAAGCGTGGATTCACCTCGCAGTGGCGAATTATACTGCTCGGTGACCATGCAATCCACTCTTTCAACGGTGCTATAAGGCATAATGGCTCGCTTGCCACATTTTTCCCAAAAATTGCAACCAGCGGGAGTCACGACTTAAGAGGCTTAGGTCAATAGAACACTAATTGGCCTATCTTTGCTACAATTTAGCCATATGCGCACTCAAGCAATTATCCTCAAAAAAATACCGATAAGGGAATATGACGAGCTGATAATTTGCTATACCAAAGATTCGGGTAAGCAAATTTATCAGGCTAAAAGCATATTGCGGTCAAGCTCAAAGCAGGCAAATCATTTAGACATCTTGAATTATGTTGATTTTTCTTTGGTAGATGGCAACGGCCATCCGATAATAACTAGCGCTTATTGCATTGAATCATTTACCGGTCTTAAATCATCACTTGAAGCCATGTCGGCCGGCTACTTTTTACTTGAATGTTTTGACAGATTGGTATTTGAAGGCGAGTCTGATTACAAATTATGGAATTTTTTGATAGCACAACTTGGAAACTACAACCGAGAAGCTGATCTGATCCAACCCAAAATAGTTGATCTAGGCCGGCACTGGACATCGCTTATTGCCAATAGCCGCCAGGAACTTCTGCAAACCCTGGGCTACGACCACAGCCAGCAGATTGAGGCTTTGGCTAATTCACAATTCCGCTCCTTACAATTCGCCCGAAAAGTGCTACAATGAGTGCTCTGCATGGAATTTCAAATTGAACCACTCCAAAATTCAAATGTAGAACAGCCACAGAATGTAGACGAGCCACAGACAGGGCATCAGTTTTTTCATTTGCTCAAGATGAAACCGGTAATCGGCGGTCTTATTAGCATCTTGGTAATTTCTTTGGTCTTTTTCTTTGTCGGACACGGCTCTTTTCAGGAAGGTAACGTTGAGTTAAAGATTGACGGCCCCAGTGAGATAGCTGCCGGTGACTTAGCCACTTACAAAGTTACTTACAACAATAAAAATCGGGTTAGCCTTTCGGGTGTCAAACTGACCATTATCTACCCCCAAGATGCAATCGTTACCAGAGAAGGTAATATTCTGACCGTAAGCACGGAGATTTTTGACCTTGGCGAATTAGGAAGCAACGGATTTGGAGAAAAAGATTTGGCTGCATACGTGGTGGGAGATAGCGGCAACATTAAGAGTCTTAGGGCAATTTTGACATACCAGCCATCCAATATCCAGACGGAGTTTCAAAAAGAAGCCTCACTTGGCACAACGATCACATCTTTGAGTGTACCAATCACACTAGTAGCCCCGCCGACAGTTATCAATGGCCAGAACCTTACCTACTTCTTAGATTATCGGAATCAGTCGCAACAGGATCTGCCGGATTTAAGATTTCAGGTAAGCTACCCGGACAGCTTCAAGCCTATTAAATACTCGCCTAATCCCACTAGCAGTTCCACGGGTAAAAGCATTTGGGATATAGCCCTTCTAAAACAAGGCGACGGTTCAAGAATCACCATAGAGGGATCGCTTTCCGGAACAGAAAAAGAAAGCAAAACCGTTTCTGTTGTCCTCCAGCGCAAAATTACGACTTCGTCGGGCGATATTTATGTTGATTTTGAAAAAAGTGAGGCTTCATCGGTTATTGCTACGCCACTTTTGTCAACTGCCTTGAGTCTGAACAACACCCAGGACTACGTTGCCCATTTGGGAGATGTCTTGAGATATAGAATCGGTTTCAGTAATGATAATAAGGTTGATCTTTCCGGTTTGAATCTGTCGGTTGTTCTGGATGGCGACATGTATGATCTTTCCACGGTTATTTCAAGCGGTTTTTTTGACGGCAGAACTAATACTATAAGCTGGAATGCTTCCAATGTGCCCGAACTTAACCATCTGGGCGTAAACCAGTCGGCCTACGTTGAGTTCCAAGTGCATCTCAAAAATGCGTTTTCGGAAGGAGTCGGAGCCAGGGATTCTTTCGTAAAAGCAAGCGCGCATATTGAAACAAGTGACGTCCCGCCAGAACTGGCTTTGGATAAATTATCAGCTGATGATCAGCTGGTAACACGCATATCCACCGCACCGACTTTTGATCAGAAAATATCACTAAATGACATGACATTTGGTTCGGGCGGTCCATATCCGCCCAAGGTAAATCAGAAGACATTGTTTAACGTACACTGGTATCTCGTTAATCCATCTAATGATATTTCACCAGCTAAGGTCACGGCCGTGCTTGCGCCGGGAGTTGTTTGGGAGAATAAGGCCAGAGCCAACACTAGTCAAGCTCAGCCAACATACAATTCAAGACTTAACACCGTAACTTGGGACCTGGGCACACTACCGGCAGGCAGCGGCGTGAATTTGCCGCAGCTGGAAGGCAACTTTCAGATCTCAATAACGCCCTCGATCAATCAAGTGGGCCAGGCAGTAACACTTTTGCGTAATGTCCGTTTTGACGGTACCGATACCTTCACTAAAGAAAAAATAGCCCGTACTATACCTGACGCGACCACAGATCGGATGAGCGATTCAAGCGCCAGAGGCGAGGTTCAACAATAATTTTGCCGGCATTTACTTGTTAACATTAAAAATGGCCAAAGAAGAACTTAATTTACTGGAAAAAGTAGTTTCACTTTGTAAAAGGCGTGGTTTTGTTTTCCCAGGTTCAGAGATCTATGGCGGCCTTCGCGGTACCTGGGATTACGGCCCACTGGGGTCAGAATTGAAATTCAATCTCAAGCAAGCATGGTGGAAATATATGGTCCAGCAGCGCGATAATGTGTTTGGAATGAATACTGCCATTATGATGAATCCCAAAGTATGGGAAGCTTCGGGCCATACGGCGGCATTTAGCGACCCGCTCATAGAATGCAAGGTTTGCCATGAGAGGTTCCGAGCCGACCAAAAAGATGAGATTACGGAACATGAGTCTATGCACGCCCAAAATAACGAAAAGGCTGAGTGGACTGAACCGAAAAAATTCAACCTTATGGTTGAGGCAAAACTCGGAGTCGTTGAAGGTGAAAAATCAACGGTTTATCTTCGCGGAGAGATCACTCAAGGGGTACATGTGAATTTTAAAAATATTCTTGATTCCATGCATCCGAAAATCCCATTCGGCATAGCCCAGATCGGCAAGGCCTTTCGTAATGAGATCACGCCGGGCAATTTTACCTACCGCTCTCGCGAGTTTGAACAAATGGAAATACAAATGTACGTAAAGCCAGACGAACAAGAAGCTATGAAAACTTTTGAACACCTTAAAAAAGAGCGTATGGATTGGTATGTCGTGCTTGGTATAGATAAGAGTAAACTACGGTTTAGAGAACATGCCCCAGATGAACGCGCCCACTACGCCAAGGCGGCCTGGGATATTGAATATGAAACTCCTTTCGGCTGGAAAGAGTGTGAAGGTATACATCATCGTGGTGACTGGGACCTTTCCCGCCATTCTCAATTCAGTGGCCAGGATCTATCATATTTTGACCAAGAAAGCTCTGAAAAATTCATTCCCTGGGTCATAGAAACATCCGGTGGAGTTGATCGCGCCTTGTTATTTTTTCTTCTGGATGCCTACACTGAGGAAAAAGAAAGGGTCGTCCTCAAGCTCCATCCAAAACTTGCTCCTTACAAAGCGGCGGTGTTCCCGTTGCTTAAGAATAAGCCGGAATTAGTTAGCGGGGCCAGTGAAATTTATAATGATCTACGTAAAACTTTTGCCGTTGCCTGGGATGACCGCGGTAATATCGGCAAGCGTTATTATTCGCAAGACGAGATTGGCACGCCGTATTGCATTACTTTTGATTTTGACTCTATTAATGATAGAAAAGTTACGGTGCGCGAGCGTGACAGTATGAGCCAAGAAAGGGTTGAAATGGCTAATTTAGTTAACTATTTAAATAAGGAACTTGGTTTGTAGGTAAACTTATCCACAGGTAAGAAACACCTGTTGATATTGCAGGTTTTTTTATTTTATGCTAAGCCAAGGTATAACCCATGACTCAAATAAAACCTCCTTTCGAGACATTTGCCCGCATTAAAGTTGTTGGTATTGGTGGCGGCGGCAATAAGGCGATACAACGAATGATGAACTCCAAGATTCATGGAGTTGAGTTTGTTGCGGTTAATTTAGACGCGCAAGATCTGAATGTTGCCAATGCGCCGACTAAACTATTAATTGGTAAGAACCTTACCAGGGGACTGGGTGCGGGCATGAATCCTGAAGTTGGCAGGCAAGCTGCTGCAGAAAGTTCCGATGAGCTCCATGAAGTTCTTAAAGGTTCGGATATGGTCTTTATAACAGCCGGTCTGGGCGGTGGCACGGGCGGTGGAGCCGCGCCAATCATTGCCGAGATCTCAAGAGATGTCGGAGCTTTGACAGTCGCTGTTGTCACTAAACCTTTCTCATTTGAGGGTGCGGCAAGGATGCGCAATGCCGAGGAAAGCTGGAATCGTTTAAGGGAAAATGTGGATGCGCTAATCACTATTCCGAACGACCGTTTACTTTCCATAATTGACCGCAAAACGCCCTTACTTGAGGCCTTTGCCAAAGTAGATGACGTATTAAGACAGGGTGTGCAAGGAATCTCTGATCTAATTACCATACCTGGCCTGATCAACGTTGATTTTGCTGATGTCAAAGCGATCATGTCTAACTCGGGTTCGGCCTTGATGGGCATCGGTTACGCCAGTGGCGAAGATAGGGCAATTGAAGCGGCTAAAACCGCCATCAGTTCACCCCTTCTTGAGATCGCCATTGACGGCGCGCACGGAGTACTATTTAACGTTTCTGGCGGAGCCGATCTGGCCATGGCCGAAATTAATGAAGCGGCAAAGATAATAACGGATAAAATAGACCCCGATGCCAAGGTAATATTCGGCGCCGTCCAGGATGATCATCTTAAAAAGGGCGAGATTAAGGTTACCGTAATTGCGACGGGTTTCAATACTGGCATGCCTAAGTCTGTCAGGCAAAGCGGACACAGCTTATTTGAAGAAGCGACTGGCGCTGGTAACGGCATGAAGACTTCGTCATATCAGACGCCCGAGCCGGTTAAGGAAGTAATAGATGGTTCACTGGATGAGGAACAATTTGATATACCGGCGTTTATCAGGCGGAAAATGAAGTAGTCGCTTCGTACCCGCAAAATTGTTAAGACTAGTAAACAAAAACTGAGCCCAGCTCGGTTTTTGTTTTTTTATTTTGCGACATTTTTGGGCCCTAGTTATCCACAATTGCGCAGTTCTGCAGGAGGACTAGAATGTAGTAATGACGGTTACGGCTCCACACAATCTAGTGTGAGGTTAAACTCGGTTTTATAGCCGAGATTTGCTTTAATATGATTATAGAAAAAGTAAAAAAACGAAGCGGCGACATTGTAGATTTTGATCGTGCCAAAATTGAGAATGCCATAGAGAAGGCGTGCTTGGCCACCAGCACTCCTGTTGGAAAAGAAGTGATTATAGACATTACCGATACTGTGGTAAATAACCTTGCAGCTACTTTCATTGGAAAAATACCGGGAGTTGAAGACGTACAGGACATGGTTGAAAAAAAGATTGCTGGAATAGGGCTTTTTGAAGTCGCCAAGGCCTATATTTTATACCGCAAAGAGCACGAGAAACTAAGGGAAGAAAAAAAACAAGAAATACTCAGCCGCATAGCACGCAGTGACCTGAAAGTAAAAAAACGCGACGGTCAAATTGTTGTTTTTAACATCGCTGAAATAGAAAAAGCTATAATCAACTGCTGCCAAGGTTTTGAAAATGTTGATACACAGGGAATAATTGATGCCGCCAAGCTCAATATCTATGACGGCATAAGCACTCATGACATAAATCAAGCGGTAATTCTCGCTCTCAAAGCTCGTATCGAGCTTGATCCGGTTTACTCACAGATAGCCTCACGTTTTTTAATTAACGACCTGTACAAAGACGTCCTCGGCATGGATGAATTTAATCCTGATTTCAAGCAAATACATAAAGCAAAATTTGCCGAGAAGATGAAGGAGGGCATTGACTCCGGCCGACTTCATACAAAGCTTGCTGAATTTGATTTTGAAAAGCTTGCTTCGGCCCTTAAGCCGGAGCGCGACTCTCTTTTCGCTTATATGGGCGTTCAAACCCTCAATGACCGCTATTTTCTGCGAGGCTTGGACCAAAAAATAATTGAGACGCCGCAATATTTCTGGATGCGCGTAGCTATGGGTCTGGCACAAGCCGAAATGGTTGACAGAGAGGCTGTCGCCATACAATTTTACGATACTCTATCACGCATGCTTTACGTCTCGTCCACACCAACCCTACTTCATTCCGGCACTCATCATCCCCAAATGAGTTCCTGCTACCTGACAACAGTTGAAGACGACCTGGGCCATATATTCAAATGTATGGGCGATAATGCTCAGCTTTCAAAATGGTCAGGTGGGCTTGGCTGTGACTGGACTAATATCCGAGGAACTAATTCCCTGATTAAGAGTATAAACGTCGGCAGCCAGGGCGTGATTCCGTTCCTTAAAATTGTTGATGCCACTACAGCTTCTATTAATAGGTCAGGCAAAAGGCGCGGTGCCGCCTGTGTTTACCTTGAAACTTGGCATTATGACATAGAAGAGTTCCTTGATCTCCGTAAAAATACCGGCGATGACCGTCGGCGCACGCACGACATCAACACTGCCAACTGGATTCCCGATCTCTTTATGAAAAGAGTGCTCTCTGATGGCCAATGGACGCTTTTTTCACCGGATGAAACACCGGAGTTGCATCATGTTTACGGCCGTGAGTTTGAGCGCAAATATGAAGCCTACGAGCGTAAAGCCGAGACTGGAGAAATTAAACTATTCAAAAAAATGAGAGCCGTTGATCTTTGGCGCAAAATGATAACTATGCTATTTGAAACCGGCCATCCTTGGATGACCTTCAAAGACGCCTGCAATATCCGTTCGCCTCAAGATCATGTCGGCGTGATCCATAGCTCAAATCTATGCACAGAGATTACTCTCAATACTTCAGCCGAAGAGACTGCGGTCTGTAATCTAGGTTCAGTCAATCTTATACGCCACATTACGCCGAGCGGGCTTGATTACAATCTACTCCAGCAAACGGTTAGAACGGCTGTGCGCATGCTTGATAATGTCATAGACATTAATTTTTATCCGACCAAAGAAGCTGAGACTTCCAACCTCCGCCACCGACCAATAGGCCTGGGTATCATGGGCTTCCAGGATATACTCTACAAGCTTGATTTGAATTTTGACAGCGACGAGGCCATAGCACTTTCGGATAAAATAATGGAGTACATATCTTACTATGCGATCTTGGCTTCATCTGAAATGGCCAAGGAAAAGGGTAAGTATTCCAGTTATGAAGGTTCCAAATGGGATCGTGGTTTTTTCCCAATTGATACCTTGAAAATGCTTGAAAGCGAACGCGGGGTTGAGACAGGCGTTGAGATGACTTCGAATATGGACTGGGAGGCCGTCAGAGAACATGTCAGACGTTTTGGTATGCGCAACTCCAACTGTCTGGCCATTGCGCCAACGGCTACCATTGCCAATATCTCCGGTTGTTTGCCTTCAATTGAGCCGATTTACAAAAACATCTACGTTAAATCTAACTTCAGCGGTGATTTTACGGTAGTTAATCAATATCTGGTGGAAGATCTTCGAAAACTCAACATCTGGAACGAGTCTATTCTTGAAAAACTAAAATATTATGACGGCAGTGTCCAGAAAATAACCGAAATTCCGGCCAATATCCGCGCCAAATACAAAGAAACTTTTGAAATAGATCCGCATTGGATCGTGCGCCACGCCGCTTATCGCGGCAAATGGATTGACCAGTCGCAATCAGTCAATATTTTCAGCTCAAGCAATTCCGGCCGATTCATTTCCGATATTTATCTGAATGCTTGGCGTATGGGCATGAAGACCACTTATTACCTGCGCACACTTGGCGCCTCCGCAATTGAAAAAAGCACGCTCGATATCAATAAGAAATTTGACAGTCCGGAAATAGTGGTCGCTCAACCTATAAGCATACCGCTAGATTCACCAAATCCGCTCATGATGAGCCCGTCGAATCCAGAAATATATGTGGCAGCCGACGCAATCTGTGAATCTTGTCAGTAGCCATATATGCCCAATGCTAACGAAGAAAAAAAAATATTAAACTGCTCAACCACCGACCCCAACAAAATCCTGCCGATTAAGTACCACTGGGCTAGGCAGCATTACAAAAACGGGGTCTCCAATAACTGGACGCCGGAAGAAGTCAATATGCAGAAGGACTTGGAAACCTGGAAAAGTCCGGTCGCCCTGACGGTTGATGAGCGCAGGTTAATTATGTGGAACATGGGGTTTTTTTCTACGGCTGAAAGTCTGACCGCCAATAACGTAGTCCTGGCCGTCTACCGTCACATCACCAATCCGGAATGCCGCCAATATCTGCTCCGCCAGGCGTATGAAGAAGCAATACATACCGACGCTTTTATCTACTGTTGCGATACTCTTGGACTTGATCCAGACGAAGTTTACAATATGTACACCCAGATTCCAAGCATAAAGAAGAAAGATGATTTTGTCGTTGATACGACACGTTCGCTCCTTGATCCGGAATTCACTACCGAGAGCCCGGAAAATATGCAACAATTCCTGCATGATCTTGTCGGTTTCTACATAATAATGGAGGGTATATTTTTTTACGCCGGCTTTGTGATGATGTTGTCTTTTATGCGACAAAACCGGATGGTCGGAGTAGGGGAACAGTTCCAGTTTATTCTTCGTGACGAATCCGTGCATTTGGCCTTCGGCGCTGATTTGATCAACGCTATCGTCGATGAAAATCAGCATATTTGGACATCTGCTCTCAAAAGAAAGATAACCGACAATATCAAAATAGCGGTTGATCTTGAATATGAATACGCCAAGGACTGCTTGCCGCGCGGTATTCTCGGCCTTAATGCCGAAGCGATTAAGACATATATCGAATACATCGCCGACAGGCGCCTCGAGCGTATCCGCTTGCCCAAGCTTTATGATTCGTCTAATCCATTCCCCTGGATGAGCGAGATCATAGACCTGCGCAAAGAAAAAAACTTCTTTGAGACAAGAGTTACCGAATACAAAACCGGCGGCATGCTCAAGTGGGATTAAAAACAAAATAGCGACTACTCGGTTCTTGCCAAAAACCCCGGTGCTTGCTATAATTCTACGGTCACCGCGGGGTGGAGAAGTGGTCTATCTCGTTGGGCTCATAACCCAAAGATCGGGGGTTCAAATCCCTCCCCCGCAACCTATTGAAACTGAAAATGTCCAAAACGGGCATTTTTAGTTTCAACTAATTATTGGGGGGATTTGAACGGGAAGGGGTCGGGAAACGAGAGTTTCCCGTTGGAGGAAGTTGGAAACCGCTTGGTTTCCAGGAGCGAAGGTAATGCTAGCCTGCGAGTCATTACCGAAGCGACGTGAATATCCCTCCCCCGCAACCAAGGAGCGAAGGCGACGAAGGTACTGAGCACAGCAGTGCGAAGTGCATGCCTTTATAAAAAGACTCGCAAGGGTCTTTTTGATTCTGCGAGGGGAGGAAGTCGACTGCTCGACTCTCGTGGGAATTTGAATGCCGGAACAATGCGATTTGAGCAACCGGCGAAAATCACCGTGAGGCAAGCCTATGGCCGAGGAGGTGGAAGCCGACGAGAGCTGGAGGCAAATCGCTCCCACACAACAAACATTGACGGCATCACTGAGAGGTGCTATTTGAGAGGTGCTATTGTAGTATTATCTTTAACAACGGAGGTTATTATGGAAAGCGTAGCAATTTTTGGCAAAGAAGATTTTGCTAACATCTTTAACTTTGAGCCCGACCCGACAAATGAAGAAACCAAGCAAAAAGTAATGGCTAAATTGGGTGATATTGCCAGAGAGTTTATGCGAACGGCTAATGACAGAACCTTTGCCGATTATAACAGATCCGACTATCAAGAATTATATGAAAGATTAAATGATGCCAATAGAAGAGTAGAAAACCAGTTTCATTTAGCGTTGTATGTTGCGAGGTTTTTTGGCTACTCTAATCTTCCAGAAACCATTGTTCAATATCTCTAGTACAGGAGCCGGGCTAACCCTCGGTTTTCTTTTACCCCCCCCACAAACCCAAACTTCGAATAGTCCCTCAATCCTGCTAACTAGGTTTTAGTATTTTCCCTGCACAACAACATGAAAAATAACCTAGCTTTTGCTGGGTTGTTTTAATTGATGGGAGCAGGAATAAGAACCGCTCCAACTTATAACCTTGACAAAATATTACAAAGGATTATAATTATAGGGCAATTTAACAAGAAGGAGACTAGCTAGCATGGAGAGTATCGAGAAAAGACACACGGGAGTAATGGGAAACAAAACAAAAAATGCCAGGTTACAGTTTATAGGCGGAATATCGCTTCTGGTTATTCCTGTTACGGGGGCTATCGGTATATTTGTTTCCACGCCGTCGGTCAAATCAGTATCATTTATCATTGCTGGTATCGCTTTTACAGTAACAGTTTTCTGCTATTATAGTCTTCGCTATAGTCTCCGCAACCCTGCACGACGCTGCAGGAGCGGATATATAAACCAACCCACATAGTGCGATGATCTCGCACTTTTTGATTCACAAAACTATTGCCATTCTGGTGCTATAAATACAAAAGCTCCCGCACATATAGCTACGAGCTATATGGGGGGAGCTTGTCATGGTTAGCGTTGGTTGAGACGCCAGCGCCTGAAAGTATAGCCGCTTTCCGGGTTTATCTTGCCTTCAGCGATAAGTTTTGCCCCGATCTTTTCAAAGTCAAATATGTGCAGAACGCCCTCGTGTTGTGACTCGTCAATCTCAACGTCAGTATAAGTCACAAAAACTTCGTCAAGAATGCCGGCACCTTGTAGCGCTCGTAGTATGGTCTCACCGCCTTCACAGTTCAGACGTCTGACTCCGAAATCATTAGAAAGCTTGCGATGAGCATTAATTAAGCCTGCCACGTCAAGTTTGTCTTCGACTATTAAAGAAATCTTTTTATCTTTGGCACCATTTGTCAAAAGCTGGTCAGCCCCATTTTTGGTGGTAATAACTATGACTTCCACGCCGTCAGTGTTAAAGACCGGGTTTTTGAGCTCCAGTCGGCCGCTAGGGGAATAGATAATATTTTTGGGATGATAACTTAAACCATACCTAGTACGTCGATTGTAGAGTGCTTCGTAAACTTCCTGTAGTTCCGGCTCACTGTCCCAGGATTCGCGCGGTGTTTGGATAAGATTGGGTTGGCTACGGTTGGTTTCGGCACCAATCGACATATCACCAAAAGTGCGCAAATAACGCATCAGTAATTTATCGGCCCTACGTTCAATTCTATTTGGGTCGCCGCCAAGTATGGCCAGCACCGGATCATCTTCCGCTCCTTTGCGTTTCCAAGCTACGACTCCGTTGGCCGATGCCACCATATTAGCGAATACCCAGGGAAGGTCTGGCCAGGCATGCGGGAAACCTATGGCTTCAAAACGGTTTGGCACGGGCGATTCTGGTATAAAAGGATCTTTTACGTTGTTAAGATGCCAGTATATTTTTGTAGCTGCATTCTCGGGCATTTTTATTCCTTTCATTTAACAATCAAATTTCTACATAGGAATTTAAACATTAACAGCAGAAAATAACAAGCCGATTGGCATCAATTAGCCGCTCTCTTGAGTTTGACCCGATCAACTTTTGCCAGATATTTTTTCCTCAAACGCAGTGCTTTTGGAGTTACTTCCAGAAGCTCATCATCTTCAATGAAATCCAGAGCTTGTTCAAGAGTAAGCACAAGCGGCGGTGCCAAAGCTATCGTCCGATCCGATCCTTTTGAACGCATATTACTAAGCTCTTTGCCTTTGCAAACGTTAATCTCAATATCTTCCTGGCGGCTATTAAGACCAATGATCATACCTTCATAGACTTGGGTTCCAGGAGCAACAAAAACCGTGCCCCGGCCCTGGGCAACTTCCAAGCCAAAAGCCACGGCCTTGCCGGTTTCTGAAGCAGTTAAGACGCCATTGCGAATCCGTGCCGGCTGTTCACCGGCTTCTTGATAGCCCAAGAGCACGCTATTGATAACGGCTGTGCCCTTGGTATCGGTGACCAGTATATTCCTCAAGCCCAGAAAGCCCCTGGTACTGATGTTGTAAACAAATCTGGAATAACCGTTATGATGATTTATTAAATCAACTAAAGTAGCTTTTCTTTTGCCGAATTCTATCGTAACTGCACCTATATGCTCTTCGGGGACATCGACGGTAACCTCTTCAAACGGCTCCATTTTTTTGCCGTCAACTTCCTTGATAATTACCTCGGGTTTAGCGATTTCCAGTTCAAAACCCTCGCGCCGCAAAGTTTCAATCATAATAGACAGATGCAATTCACCCCGCCCGGAGACCAAAAAATCAGTACCGCCAAGTTCTTCCAGGCGCATACCGACATTAGTTTCTAATTCACGGTGCAATCTTTCAGCGATTTGCCGTGAGGTGAAGTAGCTGCCTTCTCGACCCTTGAATGGCGAGGTATTGGGGCCAATTCTGACTCGCAAAGTCGGCTCCTCAATGCTGATGTTTGGTAATGCTTCTGGTTGAATGATGTCGGCTATAGTCATACTGATATGGGCATCGGCCACACCCGTTAGTGCCACAATATCGCCGGCTGTTGCTTCTTCAAGTTCAACTTTTTTCAATCCCTTAAAGGTAAAAATTTTATCGATTCTGCTGTTTTTTTTATGGCCTTCCGGATCAATTATTACAACCGCTTGTCCTCTTTTTGCTCTGCCGCGGGTAATTCTGCCGATAGCATACTTGCCGAGATAATCGTCGCGGTCAAGGCTGGCGACCAAAAGCTGTAGTGGCGCTTCAATGTCAACTTCCGGAGCGGGGATGTATTCAATAATCTTTTGGAAAAGCGGTTTTAGTGTCGCTATGCCTGACTTTTCATCAGCTGACGGCACATGATCCCAGGATTTTCCTTCGCGGCCAATAGCATAAATGATCGGGAAATCCAGATCGTGTTCGTGCTGGGCAAGATTCAAAAAAAGATTAGAAACTTCATCCGTTGTCTGCTTGATGTCACTGCCCGGTTTATCAATCTTGTTTATGACAACGATTATTTTGAGATCTAATTCTATGGCTTTTTTAAGCACAAATTTAGTTTGCGGCATCGGGCCTTCTTGGGCATCTACCAGAAGTAAGGCGCCATCGGCCATATTCAAAGTGCGCTCCACCTCACCGCCAAAATCGGCGTGCCCAGGCGTATCGATTATGTTAATTTTTATGCCCTCGTAATCAACCGCAATATTCTTGGCCAAGATGGTAATGCCCCGTTCACGTTCAAGATCATTTGAATCCATTATCAAATCCTGCTCTAATTCTTCGGCTTTGGCATGGAAGGTATTAGACTGCTTCAATAAAAAATCAACAAGGGTGGTCTTGCCGTGATCAACGTGAGCGATAATAGCTATATTTCTTAAATTTGTTATTTTTTCAGTCATGAAATGATCTATCAAAAACCGCGCCCCACCTAAGTGGGGCACAGTAAATTAGTACCTAACCGATGCGAAGGTATCATACCACATTCTTATTACTTAGACAAACGTGATGACTCTGACCAGCCCATAAATATCTTGCCTATTTCATTAACTATCAGGTAGGCAAGTGAAATTACAATCACCAGCAGCAGCATTTGGCTTGATGGGGCAACGAAGTGAAAAACTGCTCCAAAACTTATAAACGGCAGGCCGATAGCAATCGCCGCTCCAGCGAAAGAAAGCACAGTCAGGATCAGCGCCGGACGTGGTTTGCTGAAAATAGCCTTATCGCTTCTGATAGAAAAGAGTAATAATATCTCTGTCAGCATACTTTCTACAAACCAAAGCGTTCTCAATGTATCTATGGGCACATGCCTGAACAGCCCGAAGAACAGAACATCAAATATTGAACTTATCAGCGCGAATACGATGGCCCGGTTTCTTATGACCGACAAATGATAATTTTGCGGCTTCTTAAGATACTGCATGTCAACCGTATCCCAACCGATGGCCAAAAGAGGGAAGTCACTTACGAAGTTGCCTAGTAAAATCTGGGTCGGCAGCATCGGTAAAAGCGGTGAGAAAAGAGAGATTGCGGCCAAGGAAATAAAGTTACCGAGATTGCCACCCAGGGAATACTTGAGGTATTTGGTAATATTAGCAAAAATTTTTCTACCCTCATGGATACCGTCAACGACTACCTGTAAATCTTTTTTTAAAAGCACGATGTCGGAAATTTCTTTGGCGGCCGAAGTAGCCGAAGGCACAGCGATGGCCACATGCGCCTGGGCCAAAGAGGGAACATCGTTGATGCCATCGCCCATATAGGCGACTTTACGGCCTTGTTTTTCTAACAGCTGAATGATACGCAACTTATCGTCAGGAGTAACCCGGGCGAAGACATGACTTGATGAAAGTTTTTTGGTAAGCTCTTCGTCTGAAAGGCGCCCAAATTCTTGGCTTGTAATAATATCTTCATCTGCCGATATCAAACCAACCTGGTTGGCCACGGCACGGGCAACGTTAGGATGATCTCCGGTAAGTATTTTGATTTCAACTCCAAGTTTTTTAGCCAGAGTTAGAGCGTGGGTGGCACTCTTTTTAAGCTGGTCCTCAAAAGCAATAATGCCGGCAAATGTAAGTCCTTCCTCGTCGTCGGCAGAATATTTTGATTTTTGTTCTATATCTTTTTTAGCGATTGCCAGGGATCTAAAACCCTGACTTCCCCAAGTATTTACGATTTTAATGATATCCTGGTGATCTTTCTCGGTAAGCGCGGCAATCTCACCGTCATGTTCAAATCTACTACACTGCTTAAGAATATCTTCCGGCGCACCTCTGGATATCAACAATATTTCACCGCCCTGTTTAACAACATGAGAGCCGATGCGACGCGCTGGATCGAACGGAATAGCTTGCAGGTGACTCGCGTGTTCGGCTCTTACAACTACTTCTTTTAACATGGAATTTTCTATGGCAACATCAAAGGGGTTACTTGATTTGAATCCCGCTTGAGTATCTTCTTCTTGGCCCAGAAGGCTTAGCTTCAAGATAGGATTACGATTGCCGGCAGGATAAACATCTTTAACTTTAAGCACGTTCTCGGTAATCGTACCGGTCTTATCCGTGCAAAGAACGTCAATATTGCCCAAATCTTCAATAGCCGAGAGTCGCCTCACGACAACCGATCGGCGGGCCAGACGCATTGCACCATGAGACAGGGTGATGGTGGTCACGACCGGCAAAGCTTCCGGCAATATTCCCAAGGCAAGCGCCAAAACAAATAAAAGCAGGGTAACAACGTTTGCTGACCCGCCTTTTATCATTAAAGAAATAAAAAATATCGCGGCCATTGCCACTAAAACAATAATCATTAGGAAGCGGCTGAAGGCGGCTATGTTTTGCTCAAAGATACTTTTGTTTTGTATGCTTTGTGCTTGACTGCCGATTGAGCCAAGCATAGTTTTTTTGCCGATGGCAAAAATTACGCCTTCACCTTCACCAGCCGTTACTCTGGTTCCGGCAAAAACACAATTTTCAGGCAATGAGGAGTCGCTGGCCTGGCCGGTTGCAAGTTTAGCGTTTTTTGAAACCGGGATTGATTCGCCTGTGAGTACGCTTTCGTCAACCGAGAAATCTTCCGTTTTCAAAAGTCTAATATCAGCCGGTACCATATCGCCGGCTTCCAAGATGACAATATCGCCTTCGGCAATATGATCAGAGTTTATTTTTAATTCTTTGCCTTCTCGCCTGACCGTAACCAGATTAGGTATGTATTTTTGAAGTTTTTCAAGAATGCGGTGAGAATGATATTCTTCAATAAAACCGATAACAGAATTAACAATAATGATAGCAAATATCACTATGGCATCGGTTCGTTCGCCTAAAACAAAAGATACTACGGTCGCGAAAAATAAAAGCAAAACAAAGGGCGATTTTAATTGCCTTGCCAGAACATTGAGAACTGCCCTGCCCGGAATATTCCGTTCTTTCGGCAGATCTTTGAGGCGTTTAGCGGCTTCACTTGAGCTTATACCAGCGCTTGAGGTTTTGAGATTAGACAACAACTCCTCCTCGGCTATTATCGCCTGTGGAATTTCTTTAGCCATGTCTCTATATTATCCTTTAATAACAATAACTTCAAAAAGGATGAGTCGGGAAATCACACTAATTCCCTGACCTTGGCCAAGTCTTCACGAAATTGAGGTTCCCAATTGATATTGCGCAGTATTGCCGCTGGATGATAGACCACAAGCACACGCCGGCCGTTGCGCTCAACGACACCGCCGCGATTGGCCGACATACTGCCCTCTATACCCAGGCCGGCCATGGCAATACGGCCGAGGACAATGATAAGTTTCGGATTGACGATTTCAATTTCTTTTTCCAGGGCCGGACGGAATTTTTCAATTTCTTCCGGCGTTGGCGTGAGTGTGCCGCCGAATTCGTCTTGTGGGCGGTATTTTACAATGTTAGAAACATAAAAATCGCTTCTTTGCCAACCCAACTTTTCAAGCGTGGCATTCAAAAGTTTACCGGCACGCCCGACAAACGGCTTGCCCTGTTTTTCTTCATCCGCTCCAGGCGCTTCACCGATTATCATGATTTCTGCGTCCGGTGAACCGTCATTAAAGACCAATCTTTTTTTAGGATAAGCTTTTTTAACGGCGTCAAAAATATAAGTTAATTTTTGCTCTTTCGTCATATTTCTGATATTATACCGGCATTAAGACAGTTAAAATCTTGACTGG
>JBGQJN010000015.1:0-19057 GCA_041499075.1 Minisyncoccia bacterium
ACGCTAGGCTATGCCATAGCTTCACTCTCGGCTTATGGTAACCTTGAAACCTCTGGCTATGCTTCTCATTCGGCACTCGGTCTTAACGCCGGCGGTACCCTCACTTCAAGATTTGAGCTGGGTGATTCAACCACAACCGCCACTAACGTTGCCTCGATCTCCGGTACGGGATTAACCTCAGGCAATCTTTTAAAATTAACGGCTTCCGGTTCAGCCGGTGTCACCGGCAATGTCCTGTCTATTGTAGGCGGTGTAACCACCGGTAATATTGCAAGTATTTCTGCCCTTAATATCACATCCGGCAATATATTTAAGATATTAGTACCAGTAAATAGCACCAGATTTACAGGCAATATTTTAACAGTTCAAGATATTACCGGTAAAAATATTGCTTCACTTGGTGGTGGCGGCAAACTAGAAATAAACTCCGATGCGATAACAAATTCTGTCGCTTCTTTATCAGCCTTAAGCTTAACCAGCGGTAATGTTTTCAACGTCCTAGTACCGACAACATCTACTTTTACCGGTGATATCCTCCTAGCCAAGAATACCAGCGGCTACAATATCGCTTCATTGTCAGCGGCAGGCAATCTTGAGTTAACGGGTTATACTTCAACGTCAGCACTTTTCGGGGCCGGTCTTAATGTGATGAGCGGTACCGATGGTTGTTCCCAGGTTACAAGCAACAAACTCCTTTACACCGCTTCAATCGGTCAGTTTAGTTGTGGGACGGATACAGCAGGTAGCGGTGGCGGAGCAACACCTATTACCGTGCATCTGACAGATAATAGCCAAAGACTAAAAGGCCAAGTTTCACTATCGTTTGATGTTCACAATTTTACTTTGGCCGCTTCCGGTTCCGGTGATGCCCTAGTCGGCATTAACTGGATCAACGGTCCGGCCTCAAGGACAGCGGCACAGACGATATCCGGCCTATGGACCTTTACCGGTGGCGCATCATTTACTGCTCCGGTGGAATTTAATAACAATGTAGAATTAACCGGTAGCTCATTACTCCAAGCGCCCACATCTCCGTCATTTATGTCTGGGGCTGATGATGCCGGTTCAACTCTTGCCAGCAGTTCCGTGTTTGTTGCCGGCAGATATGCATATGAAGGTAAGACTGCTAATGCCGGAGCCTGTAGCGTATCATCAAGCACGGCTGTGAGGACCGGCTGTGAGTTTCAGATATACGATGTATCAAACCCAGCTTCGCCTTCATATGTCGGCGGATCTGACAGCGGAGGCAGTACGGTTGACAGCGTTTATGTCGCCGGCCGCTATGCTTACATAGGTGTAGCCGTAACCGCAGGTGCTTGTAATTCGGTGTCAAAAACCGGTTGTGAAATGCAAATATACGATATATCAAATCCAGCCTCGCCATCATTTATCGGCGGATCGGATAGCGGAGGAAATACCGTTAACAGCATCTTTGTTTCCGGCAAGTATATTTATACAGGACTGGCCAATAACGCCGGTAATTGCAGTACAAAATTCAAGACTGGCTGTGAACTTCAGATATATGATTTCTCAAACCCAGCCTCACCTTCATTTGTAGGCGGATCAGATAATGGAAGAAATAGCACTAATATTACCAATTCCGTATTTGTTGCCGGTAATTACGCCTACGAAGGAATATCCAGCAATGCCGGTACCTGCAGCGCTACTCAAAAGACCGGTTGTGAATTGCAGGTATATGATATATCTAATCCCGCCTCACCATCATTTACGGGTGGTTCGGACGACGGAGGGAACGCTATTAACTCCATCTTTGTATCGGGTAGGTTTGCCTATTTGGGCGTGAACGCCAATTCCGGCGTCTGTAGCTCTTCTGTCAGCACCGGTTGCGAACTTCAGATATATGGTATATCAAATCCAGCTTCGCTTAAGTATATTGGCGGTGCAAACGGTGGAGGTGATGTAAATTCTGTCTTTGCTTCCGGCAAGTATGCGTATATAGGTAGATCGGGAAATTCAAGCACCTGCAGTCCGACATCCAAAACCGGCTGTGAATTCCAGATGTATGATCTGTCCAATCCGGCTTCGCCATCATTTATTGGCGGTGCCGATAATGGAGGTACAACCGATGTCAACAACAGCGTATTCGTCGCCGGTAAATACGCTTACGTAAGCAAGGTTGCCAACAGCGGTACTTGCAGTGCTACTTCCAAGATAGGTTGTGAGTTACAGATTTATGATTTATCAGGCATAGAAGCGACGTCAGTCTTGGCCGGTTCTTTGGAGTCGGGCAATCTGCAAGTCAGAGACAACGGCACGGTAGGCGGCCAGTTGAGCGTAACCGGCGGACTTGACGTAGGGGCCGGCGGAGTATTTTCCGGAGGCTCTGTCGGAGTGGCAGGAAATATTTCCAATCTTATGACGAACAGTAGCATGTCTAATATTGCTTCTGTGACTGTAGGTACTAATCCCCAGGGAATTTTTGCCGCCGGTCGCTACGTCTATGTGGCCAACCACGGTAGCGGCAATATATCTATAGTTGACGTATCCAATCCTTCTGTACCGGTAAAGGTCGGTACGGCAACAGTGGGCACCTCGCCTACCGGTATTTATGTCTCCGGCCGTTATGCCTACGTAACCAATAACGGTAGCAGCACCATGTCTGTGGTTGATGTATCTAACCCTTCCGCACCCACCCAGATATCTACAATAACACTCGGCACCGCGCCTTTCTCCATTGCCGTTTCCGGCCGGTATGCTTACATAGGCGATAGTACAGATGTCGGCTCTTTCTCCGTGGTTGACATCTCCAATCCTTTTGCTCCGGTTAAAATTGTTACTGCTACCCTAGGTGGTGCTCTTGAAAATTTTAAATCCATATACATTTCCGGCCGCTACGCTTATATGAATACAAACCAGAATAAATTTGAGGTGGCAGATATATCTAAACCGAATTCCCCAGCCACAGTCGGTACTCTAACAATCACTGGTGGAAACAATGGTCCGCAGAACGTGTATGTCTCCGGCCGTTATGCCTATGTAGGCAATGGAGCTACTAACGATACCGTTTTTGTAGTTGACATTTCTAATCCACAATCACCATCCCAGGTCGGCACCGTAACAATCAGGAACCTGTCAGCAAGCTTTGGTGTCACCGGCGTGACTGGTTCCGGTCGTTATCTCTATGTAGCCGCCACTGACGGCAATATCCAGACCACATATATGGTCGTGATTGATATTAGCAATCCTTTAGCCCCGTCCCAGGTTGCCACCATAAAAACCTATAATGATACTAGCGGAGGTGGTCAAGGTAACGGTAGTAGTATAAACAATATTTATGTCTCCGGCCGTTACGCCTATTCAGCCACTTATGACCGCAATAGCATTGCCGTGATCAATCTTTCCGGTACGGAATCTACTTCTTTAGTTGCCGGTAGCGCTAACATCGGCAGCTTGCAGGTTAATAACGATGTTGTTTTGGGTGGCGAGCTACAAGCCAACGGAGGGTTGAGTATCGGCAATGGCGGCATTCTTTCAGTCGGAGCTTTGTCTGTACAATCGAGCGCCGCGCTTTCTTATTTCGCCGGTAAGCTTGATATCGGCACTGGTTCCCTGGTCAACTCCAACGGTACGATATTATACATCAAGGATGCCGGTACCGGCGGTACCGCCACGGGATCATTTGCCATAAACTCTGCCAATGTCAGCGGCGCAGTCGCCTCCATATCGGCTACCAGTTTGACTTCCGGCAATGTCTTTAGAATTAATGCTTCCGGTTCAACGGGCGTGACCGGTAGCGTTTTCTCTATAAGGGGCGGAGTGACAACCGGCAGCATCGCTTCCATATCAGCCAAGAACATTAGTACCGGCAATGTATTCAGGATTTATGCTTCTTCAAGCGGCGGCGGCGATACTGCCGGAACGATATTCAATATCACAGCCGGTCTGACTACGGGCAATGTGGTTTCTATTTCTGCCAACCAGATGACTACCGGCAATATCATGTCCATCAATATGACGGGTGTTACTTCAGGAAGCGCCATCTATATAGTTACCAAAGCATCTCCCTCCACTGGTGGTGCTGGTCATGCTCTTATAGTCAGAGATACCACCGGCAAGGTCACTGCCTCTTTGAGTAATGGTGGCAGACTTGCACTGCGTGATCGATTAAAAGCTCACGGAGTAACTTCTAATTGTACAGGTCTTAATACTGCGAAAACAGTAGCTAGCCAAAGCGGTTGTATTGACTATGCAGAAAGCTTCCCGACAAGTGACAGCACGCTTAATGCGGCAGAAATTGTAGGTATTGACCAAACCTTAAATTCTGACAATGTAGTCAGGTCAAATGATCCGAAATTCGCGATTGGCGTCGTCTCAACCAACCCCGGCGCTTTGATAACCGGCGATGCCTTTGTATCAGGTGAGGGGACAACAGATTCCACTCCAGGATTTGTGCCGGTGGCTCTGGCTGGACGCGTGCCGGTTAAAGTTTCAACGGAAAATGGAAATATCAAACCGGGCGACTACATCACATTATCATCGGTCCCCGGCGTAGGTATGAAAGCGACTAAAGCCGGGCCGGTAATAGGACAGTCGCTCGGCTCGTATTCCGGCCAGGGCACAGGAGCGGTATTGGTGTTTGTCAATCCGACTTTCTACAACGGCCAGAGTTTGGATAACTTGGTGACGGTTAATTCCACTGATCCGACTTTTGACCAGGCGGTTTTAGCCAGTTTGAATAGCGTAGCTTCAATCAGCTACTCTTCCGACATAAATATAGGCAGATTGGCGGCCGGTAAGATCATAACCCCCGAAGTGATCTCTCAAAATCTGACCGTCAACACTATCAACGGTCCGTCGGATAAAAATCTGACGGTGAATCTCGGAACAGGCAAGCAATTACTGATTAAGTCAGCCGATTCTGCCATGCCAGGCATAATTCTTGATGCTACAGGCAATGCAATGTTTGCCGGTACACTAACGGCCGATAGAATAACCGCCAATCAGATTGACGGATTGAGCGCGATCAATAGTCAGATCTCACTGTTAAATAGTGCCATAGCCAATCTTTCCAGTTCTAGCTCCGGGACGGCCCCTATTGAATTCAAGAGTTCGGTATCTTTTGACAATACGACAAGTTTCCTTGATTTTGCTAAATTCGGCAGAACAGTAACAGTCAACGGAGATTTGACTGTTGCCGGCAGTGCTTCATTTGGCCTAATCGTAGCAAGTAATATCCAAAGCCCGGTCATTACTTCCCTTTCAAATAGTATTGTCAATCTAGCCAGCGTAACGCAAGATTTATCAGCCAGACTAGGCAGTCTGGAGAGCTACTTAGCGACTGATTTGACGGATACATTGAACATCAAGAAAGGATTGATTGTCAGCGGGCAAGCAATATTGAGGGGGGGATTAAAGATAGACAGTATCGGTTCACTGGATAGTAGTTCGATAGATTTGTTGAATGATGTTAATTTCTTCGGCAGGCCGTATTTCAATCAAGATACTGCTGGTTTTGCCTTGGTGCCCAAAAATGCACAATCAGTTGATGTCACTTTTGGCCAGGAATACCTTGATCAGCCGATAGTTAATGCCGGCATCTCAATTAACGCGGCCTCATCATCGAATACTTTGGATAACCTGATTTTCAATAACGACATCCGCTATATCATCGAGAACAAAAGTACCAAGGGCTTCACGATTATGCTCAATAAGCCCGCTCCGGCCGATATCAATTTCAGTTGGGTTGCCCTAGCTGTTAAAAATCCAAAGATATTCATAGGCCAGCCGACAACTACGCCTGTTTCAACGCCCATACCAACTCCCTCAGCAGGTTCAACGGGCTCACCGCAGGCAAGCCCCCAGCCTTCAGCAGGACCTTCGGTAACACCTACGCCGCCAATTACATCAGACACTCCAACATCCACGCCTCTGGTTAATTCCGGCGGCGGTAGTCCAACGGCCAGTTCTTCGGCAACAAGCGCAACGCCCACACCGACCCCCACGCCGGTAGATACATCTGTTGCCACACCTACGCCTAGCCCGATGCCTACAGATACACCAACGCTGTCTGATATCCCAACTTCGGCTCCAGCTCCGACTCCAATTCCAGCTCCGACCGATATTCCAACACCTACACCATAGCCTGATATTACATGAATAATAGAAAGAGAATCAGATTTTTATTGATTTTGACGCTACTGGGACTAGTGAGTGTTTTTATTTACTACGCTCCGGCTAGGAATAGGTCAGTAAGCTTAATGCAACCAGGAGACAGTAAATTATTGGCCGAAGTGGCCCAGTTAGTGGAATTGCCTAAAAACGAGAAGCCGGCAATTGCCACAGTCACTGATCCGGAACGGCTCAAGAGCAACCCATTTTTCGCTAAAGCCCAGATCGGCGATAAAGTTATTATCTACGCCAAGTCCGGCAAGGCGATTCTTTATGACCCTAAAAACCACAAAATCCTGGATGTGGCGCCAATCACTTCAGGCGGTCTGAAATAGGCGGTCTTTTCTTTTGGTCTGATTTCTGATAAACTTTCGTATTATGCTAAATGGAAACGGGCGTGCCGGAGAATATTTTATCAGTCCGTCGCGCGGTAAGCGCGAATTTTTTGATGTCATAAACGATGTGGTTAATTTTGTCGGCGAGGATCAGTCTAGTCGCTATGATGTGGTTGTAGGCACAGATTCGGAAGAAGTATCTCAAGCCAATGGTCATCCAGGTATCGCCGAGTTTGTCAGCGTTATAACCGTACATAGAATTGGCAGGCACGGCAGATATTTCTGGAAGAGGATAAGCAGTATTCCGGTTTTTGACCGCCATGACAGGATGCTTAAAGAAGCTTCTTTTTCTCTGGAGCTGGCGCAAAGGGTGGTAGCTGAATTGCGTGGGAAATTGGACGATATGAACTATAATTTTGAGATCCATTTGGATATTGGCCAAAATGGCCCAACTAAAAATATGATCCAAGAGCTAGTCGGTATGATAACGGGCAACGGTTTCACGGCCCGAATCAAACCGGAATCGTATGCCGCGAATAAAGTAGCGGACCGCCATGTGTAGTTAACCGTTTATGCTGAACTTAGTTTATATTTTTTTCGGACTTGGAGGGGGCCTTTTGATTGCCTTTTTGTTTTCACGGCTCGGCAAAAAACCTAAAGCCGAGACAGAGAATTTTAATTTACTCAATCAGCGGCTCGACGGTCTTAATGTCGCAATGAATCAAGCGCTACGTGATACGGTTAAGATGGTAGCCGAGCAATTGAAAGATAGCCGGGAATCGGTTGAACGATCTTCCAGGGCGGTGAATCAGCAAGTTCAGGGTTTTACTACCGGATTGACTCAGCTGACGGAAAATCTGAAGCAAGTTCACGAGTCAGTCAAAAATGTTTCTTCTTTTCAGGATATTTTCAAGGCGCCTAAACTGCGGGGGATTTGGGGCGAGGCCTCGCTTGAAGCGTCGCTTGCCCAATACTTTCCCAAAGACAGATACGAATTACAGCACTATTTCAAGTCCGGCGAGGCAGTAGATGCAATTTTGCGTTTGCCCAATGACCTAATTCTGCCAGTTGATTCCAAGTTTAACTGGGAGAATTTTGAAAAAATGGTAAATGCCGATAATGACATCAGCCGCGAACAGTACAAAAAAGTTTTCTTCTCTGATGTTAAGAAAAAAATAGATGAAGTCGCGACAAAATACGTCCTGCCTTCTGAAGGTACGACAGATTTCGCCCTAATGTATGTGCCGGCGGAGACGGTTTATTATGAGGTAGTAAACAATATCAAAGATGTAGATTTACCGGGCTATGCCTTATCCAAAAAAGTTTTCTTGGTCTCACCGAATACATTTATGCTTTCAGTTTCGGCTATCAGTCATTGGCTCAAAGACGTCCAGCTCAACAAACAGACCAAAGATGTCATGAAAAGATTGGCCCTAATTGCCAAAGACGGCCAGAAACTGGCTGATGACTTCAGGCGGTTAGGCAAACACATCTCCGATGCCAAAGGTTCCTACGATGATTCCGAAAAACGCCTGTCTTTGATGGTTGACAGAGTTCAAAACGTAATTGAAATTGAGGAAAAAGAGAGCCCACCTCTACTCAAGGACAAAAGTTAGCTTAGGGTGGCGATTGATCGTACGTCGTCGCAAAGAAGTTTGGGAATGCCGTCGCGGTCATTGAGCTTGCCTCTGATTATGAGTACTTTGTTTTCCTGAAAGGCCTCGGGATTGGCTTCGAGCACGTTAGGGAATACCACTACTTCTATCTTGGAAGACAAATCTTCAATCCATGAGAAAACCATGGGTTTGCCGTTTTTGGTAAGTATTTTCTGGATTTTTGTAACCATGCCGCCTATTTTAACCTGGCCATTTTTTCTGTTGGAGGCCAGATCTTTGATTTGAGTAAGGCCTTTCTCGAAATTCAACTGCTGTTGATAGTCTCTGAGCGGATGGTCGGAAATGAATAATCCCAGGAGCTCTTTTTCCCACATCAATTTTTCAGCCCGGCTGGCCGGTGCGGCTTCGCTAAGGCGTAAGGGCGGTAGAGTTACAGATGCATCCGGCCCGTTCCCTAGGTCGCCATCAGCGACCGGGACCCCGGCCGAAGGCCTAGGGGCAAAAAGACTAACCTGGCCGGTCGTCTGGGCCTTGCGGCTTTCGCGGGAATAGTAAAGCAGTTGATCAACGTTAGCTAGAAGTGTCGCTCTTTCGCCAAAGGTATCCAGAGCTCCACATTTAATCAAGCTCTCAAGTGATTTCTTGTTCAGATCTTTATCTTGGACACGGCTGGTGAAATCTTCAACATTTTTGAAATGGCCGTTAACTCGCTCGGCTATGGTCGCTTGCACAATGTTAACACCGACATTTTTGACGGCAGTAAGCCCGAAACGTATTTTACTTTTGCTGTCAGCATTCAGTATAACGCTGAAGTTTTCCTTACTCTCGTTAATCTCCGGCGGCAAAACTTCTATGCCCATTGACTGACACTCCTCAATTAGAAGGGCTATACGTTCAATATCGCCAGAGGCGGAATTCATCAATGCGGCCATGAATTCTACCGGATAGTGAGCTTTAAGATAGGCCGTTTGATAGCCGATCATAGCGTAACAAACGGCGTGAGCCTTCGGAAAGCCGTAGCGATCGAAGGGTTCGATCAATTGCCAAAATTTTTCGGCTGCTTCTTCTGAAACCCCGTTGTTTAAACACCCTTGTATAACTTTATCTTTTTGCTCTTGTAGTAGCTTTTTTATTTTTTTACCCACAGCCTTTCTTAAGATGTCTGCTTGAGATAACGTAAAACCAGCAAGAGCCCTGGCAGCAGCCATTAAATCTTCTTGGAAGATCATTATCCCATAAGTATTTTTTAAAACCGGTTCAAGTTTGGGATGTAGGTATTCAATTTTTTTCTTACCATGCTTACGAGCGACAAATTCGGGAATAAGTTCCATCGGCCCCGGACGGTAGAGAGCAATCATGGTGGCAATATCTTCAAAAACAGTCGGCTTGAGCTCCTTTAAATAACGACGCATACCGGAGCCTTCAAGCTGGAATATGCCGGTTGTCCGGCCTTCGCGCAGAAGCTTAAAGGTATCCTTATCCTCAAGAGGTATTGTATCAATATCAATCTTGGTGCCGTAATTTTGTTCTATCAGTCTTAGTGCTTGTTCTATGATCGTCAAGTTGGCAAGTCCCAAGAAGTCCATTTTCAAAAGGCCGAGATCTTCCACTGCATGCATCTCATACTGTGTGATTATTTCGTTACCGTCGGTGCCGCGTTGAAGCGGAAGATATTCCGTTAATTCCTTAGGAGTTATGACCACCGCACAAGCATGCGTTGAGGAATGGCGGGCGACGCCCTCCAACTTCATCGCCGCGTCAATTACGGTTTTGACATCGGGGTTGGTGGCATAGGCTTGTTTAAGCTCATCAACGGTCTCAAGACATTTTTTGAGAAATCCTATTTTTTCATTTTGATTCGGATTAAAAGGTATAAACTTGGCAAGACGGTCGCAAAAATCATAAGAAAACCCAAGTGCGCGGCCGGCATCTCGTATGCCGCCTCTGGCGGCCATAGTACCGAAAGTTATGACTTGTGCAAAGTGGTCTTTGCCGTATTTTTCTTTGACATAATCAAAAACTTCGCCCCGCCTGGCATCGTCAAAATCGAGATCTATATCGGGCATGCTGATACGTTCAGGATTGAGAAACCTTTCAAAAAGCAAGTCATATTTAAGCGGATCTATGTTGGTAATGTTGAGCAGGTAAGAAACCAAACTTCCGGCAGCCGAACCCCGTCCGGGGCCCACGATAATCCCCCGACTTTTGGCCCAGTTTACGAAATCCTGCACGATTAAGAAGTAAGAAGCAAAACCGGTTTTTTTAATGACCTCAAGTTCATAATCAAGGCGGGTAACAATAGCTGGTAGCGGCTCCGTACCGTATCTTCTGGTTACGCCGGTATAGGCCAGATCACGCAAATAACTATCGGCGGTATGATTAGCCGGTAGAGGAAATTCTGGCAATTGGGTTTTACCAAGTTCAATCTCAACATTACAGCGGTCAGCGATGCGCACCGTATTCTCTATAGCTTCCGGAATGTCTGCGAATTTTTCGGCCATCTCCTTTGGCGATAAAAGAGAGAAGTCGTCGTTGCGCAACGTAAGCCGGTCTTTGTCATCTATCTGACTGCCGGTTTGAACGGCAAGGAGAACATCATGAGCGTGAGCATCTTCGGGACGAAGATAGTGCGAATCCTGCGTGGCTACCAACGGAATGCCGGTTTCTCGTGACAGAGCAATAATTTTGTCGGTGGCTATTTTCTGGTCTTCCAAGTGGGGATGATGCTGTATCTCTAGAAAAAAATTACCTTTGCCGAAAATTTCTTGGTATTCAAGGGCAATTTTTTTTGCTTTTTCCTCTTGGTTTGAAAGTACAGCGCGTGATATCTCGCCGCCGAGGCAGGCAGACAGAGCAATTAAACCCTTCGAATATTGGCGCAAGAGATCTTTATCAACACGTGGCTTATAATAAAAACCATCAAGATGAGAAGCGGTAACGAGCTTAATCAGATTTTTGTAGCCGGTATTGTTTTCTGCCAACAAGACGAGATGGTAATAATTGCCGTTGCTCTTGCCGGAGCCGGAAGGTCTTTTGTCATGCATATTCTCGGTAACATACATCTCGCAACCGATTATCGGCTTGATGCCGGCCTTTTTTGCTTTTTGATAGAACTCAATTACTCCGTACATCACACCGTGGTCTGTCATTGCCACCGATTCCATATCCAATTCTTTAACTCTTTCTACCAGTTCATCAATGCGAGTCAGGCCGTCAAGCAGGGAGTAGTGTGTGTGAGTGTGGAGGTGGGCGAATTTCATGATGAACTCATTTTAACATCGTGCCAGATTCGCACAATCCCGCTTTTTTGTTGATAACTCCGGAAAATTTAACAAAAAATCGATTTCATGTTAATATATCCGCATGCCAACTGAAATTAATGACAAACCATTTGAATTCTATACTTATCCTAACGGCTTGAGGCTGATAACGGTGCCGATGGCCTATACCGAGAGCGTGACGGTTTTGGTAATGGTGGCTACCGGTTCACGCTACGAAAGCAAAGAAATCAACGGTATTTCACACTTTCTTGAGCATATGATGTTCAAAGGCACGACCAAACGGCCGGACAAGATGGACATCTCCCATGAACTTGATTCAATCGGCGCGGAATACAATGCTTTTACGAGTAAAGAATACACGGGCTACTATGTCAAGTGTGCGGCGATCAAGATTGATACGGCTCTGGACGTTATTTCCGATATCTTCCAGAATTCCAAGTTTGACGGCAAAGAAATGGATATTGAACGAGGTCCGATAAAAGAAGAAATAAATATGTTTGCCGATCAGCCAGCCCAGCATATAAGCGAGATTTACGAAAGTCTGCTATACGGCAACCAACCGCTTGGCTGGGATATCGGCGGCGAGAAGAAGATAATAGATGCCATAAAAAGAGAAGATATGGTCAAATATTTTTCAGACCATTACTTCGATAAAAATACTATCGTCGCGATTGCCGGTAAAATCGATCCTGCCTCGGCTAAAGAAAAAGTTAGTAGGTACTTTGATAACGTCAGAGACAATAAAAGAAACGAACCACCGATGGTGTCAGAAAAACAAGATGCACCGGCTCTCAAAATAGAGCATAAAAAAACCGATCAGAGCCATATCAACCTCGGTTTCAGAGCTTATGGCCGCTTTGATCCGAAACTTGAAGCGCTTGAACTCACGGCGGTAATTCTTGGCGGTGGCATGAGCTCAAGGCTTTTCGTGGAGATCAGAGAGAAGCGCGGCTTAGCCTATAGGATCAGAACTAGCACGGCAATCTATAACGAAACCGGTCATTTTACCACTTATGCCGGTTTGAATAACGAGAATCTGACGAAAGCTCTACTGATCATCTTGGCTGAGCACAGAAAATTGATTGAAGAAAAAGTGCCCGACAAGGAGTTGAAGAGGGTGAAAGATCGCATTAGCGGAAATCGTGCCATAAGCTTGGAGACTTCGGATGAGCTAGCCTCGTTTTATTGTGAGCAGGAGCTTTTAGAACATAAAATCAGGACGCCGGAAGAGCGTCTGGCTAAAATACTGGCAGTTACGGCAGATGAAATCCAGGCGGTAGCCAGAGACATATTCAAACCGGAGAAACTCAACCTTGCACTCATTGGGCCGTTGGAAGGGGATAACTCCGAGATTAAGAAAATTATCGATTCGTGGTAAAATATAATCAGTACGATGGAACACCAGACTATTGATATCCATACCTCAGCAATCTTTAAGGTGGCTTTTGTTGTCCTTGGTTTTATTTTTCTCTACATGGTCAGAGATGTTCTGGTAATATTATTTCTGTCAGTTATCATTGCTTCAGCGGTCAGCCCTTTCGCCAACTGGCTTGAAGAAAAAAAAATTCCAAGATTGTTAAGCGTCTTACTCCTATATCTTGCCTTTTTTGGGTTGATAGTTTTCCTGTTCTCTATGATTATCCCGAATATTGCTGTGGAGAGCGGGCAACTCACTCAGGCCTTGCCTAAATTTATTTCCAGCGTTTCCGGAGCACTAGAAAAAGCCCAGCAGACGACCTCTTCGCGCTACTTTGATTTCTTAAGTGAAATTCAAAATTTTCTTGATAGTTTTACCCAATTTTTACAGGTATCCTCGCAGTCGGTTCTAAATTTGATTGTTAGTATTTTCGGCGGTGTCTTATCGTTCATTGCGATCATAATCATTTCTTTTTATCTGTCGGTTATGCGGCGAGGTATTATAGGTTTCATCGGTTCGATCATACCTGAAAAATACGAGAACTATGTCATAAGTTTGTGGAAAAGAGCCGAGTTCAAGGTCGGCCGCTGGTTGCAGAGCCAGTTGTTGTTGGCGTTGACGATGGGTTTGATAGTCTTTGTCGGCCTGTCTCTTTTCAAAGTCAAGTATGCTCTATTGCTTGGCATCGTTGCCATGGTTCTTGAGATCGTGCCTGTAGTTGGTCCGGTTATTTTTGCGATCCCGGGCATTTTACTGGCCTTTTTGCAGTCGCCGGCGCTTGGTATCTGGGTGTTAGTTTTTTATGTTGTCGTCCAGCAATTAGAAAGCCATGTTCTTACACCTTTGATCATCGGTAAAACCGTCGGGCTTAATCCGGTTACGGTTATTATCGCTATTCTTATTGGCGGTAGAATTGACGGCATCATCGGCGTATTAATGGCCGTGCCAATGGCGGTAATAATAGTTGAGATTCTTGACGACATTGCTCGCCAGCGTGAAAACCGCAAGAGTATGGTTATTGAGTAGGTTCGTTTTCGCACTGGATTTTTACTTGTTTTTAAGGTATTCTGGAAGTAGCCAATGGGCTACTTTTTAAGTTTTTATGAGCAAATACTACATTACAACAGCAATTCCTTATCCAAATGGCAAACCACATATCGGTTTTGGTTTGGAAATCTTACAGGCGGATGTTTTGGCCCGTTACCATCGTATTTTGGGCGATGATGTCTGGTTTTTGACGGGAGTGGATGAACATGGGCTCAAGGTATATCGCAGCGCCCAGCAGGTAGGTATCGGCTTTCAGGAATATGTAGACCGCAACTCGGCAGAGTTTGCCAAGCTTAAAAGCATTTTGAATATCTCTTACGACGATTTTATTAGAACGACCGACCGCGTAAGGCACTGGCCGGGAGCCCAGCAGCTTTGGCGTGCCTGTGCTGATGATATTTATCTTAAAGAATACGAGGGACTGTATTGTGTTGGTTGCGAAGCTTTTATAAACAAAAAAGACTTGATTGACGGCGAATGCCCGGAACATCATATAAAACCGGAAGTTGTTAAAGAAAAAAATTACTTTTTTAGGATTACAAAGTACAAAAAAGATATTACCAGACTTATTGAATCGGATGAACTAAAAATACTACCGACTGGACGCAAACATGAGATGCTTAACCTGCTCAAAGACTCGGAAGATTTTAGCGTATCCCGGCCCTTAGAAAAAATAAGCTGGGGCATTCCGGTACCCGATGATTCATCGCAGGTGCAATATGTTTGGTTTGACGCTCTTGCCAATTACATAACGGCGATTGGATATGGCAGAGATGAAGAAAATTTTCAAAAGTGGTGGCCAGCGGATGTGCATTTGATCGGCAAGGGGATTCTGCGGTTTCATGCTATTTATTGGCCGGCCATGCTCTTGGCCGCCGGTTTACCTCTGCCCAAATCAATTTATGTTCATGGCTATGTTTCAATTGACGGTGAAAAAATAAGTAAATCTCTGGGTAATGTTATTTCGCCCGAAGATGTAGTCAAAAAATACGGCATTGACCCATTGCGCTATTATTTGCTTCGCGAAATATCTTCAACTGAAGACGGTGATTTCTCGTACAAGAAACTTGAGGATCGGTATAACGGTGATCTGGCCAACAATCTGGGCAATCTGGTTAGTCGAGTGGCGAAGCTCATAGAAACTAAAATGGAGGGCGAGTTAAATTTTGAGGAAAGATTCCTAGACCATGAAGCGAAAAATAAAGTAGAAAAAACCTCGGCGAAATACAAAGACTCAATTGAGAGCTTCCGCTTGCATGAGGCGTTGACCGCGGTTTGGGATTTGTTGGGTTATGCTAATTCCTTTCTTGATTTTCATAAGCCCTGGGCCAAAGATGCCGACCCTGACCATTTATTGAAAACGCTGACCACGACACTTGGTATTATTTTGAATGCTGCCTGGTTTATCAAACCGTTTCTTCCGGAAACTGCATATAAGATTTTTGCGGCATTTGGCGCAGACTTGTCCGCCGAAACTTTAGTGAAGGTGGATGACAATTATAAATCTTGGGTCGGTAGAAAATTTGTTGTTAGCAAAGTTGAGTCGCTATTCCCAAGACTACAATGATAGATTCTCACTGCCATCCGCAGTTTCCGCAATACGCCGATGACCGGGAAGAAATGGTTAAGCGTGCATTGGACGGAGGGGTCCGGATGATTTGTGTTGGTACGGATTTGGAAATGTCTAAGAAGGCGATTGAGCTGGCTGGTCAATATAAAGGAATGTGGGCCAGTGTAGGATTGCATCCCAATGATAATCTTGGTGAGGGTTTTGACGGGAGGGCGTATGAGGAACTGTTGAAGCAAGACAAAGTTGTGGCTATGGGTGAGATTGGGTTAGATTATTATAGAACAGAGGGCAAGGAAGATCAAAAACTTCAAAAGGACAGATTTATTCAACAATTAGAATTAGCCAAGAAAGTTACCAAACCGCTAATACTACATTGCCGAGACTCTAAAGCCGGCAGTACCGGCCAGGCCTATCCTGATATGGTTGATATTATCAAAAGTGGCTACACTGAGCTTGGCGGTGTGATTCATTCTTATACTGGCAGTCTGGAAGAGGCAAAACAGTTTTTAGATCTCGGATTATATCTTGGATTTAATGGTATAATCACTTTCGCTCGCCAATACGACGAAATTGTAAAATACGCTCCGCTTGATCGCATATTGCTAGAAACTGATGCGCCATATCTGACCCCGGAACCATACCGAGGTAAGCGCAACGAGCCATTGTATGTCATTGAAGTTGCCAAAAAAATCGCCGAGCTAAAGGGAATATCTTTTGACGAAGTTGCCGAACAAACCACAAAAAATACAAAAAAACTATTTTCTCTTTAGTTTATGCCAAAAGAAAAGACACAATCAGATGACCTTTTTAGAAGAGAAACAAAGAGGAGGCGTTTGGCTTATGCGCCTGAATTTAAGGAACTTTTAGCGCCGAGTGAGCATGTTTTTAAAAAGTTCAACAAGTTAAAGAAAGGATTAAGACAGAGGGGAGAAAAAGTAAAAGATGCAGACATGGAACTAGAATTAATAGGAGGAGCTATAGCTACGGATTACTATAAGCTTAAGGTTGCTGAATCTAGCTTTTTTGTAAAAGTTACCGGAAAACAAAACGAGATGACTGGTGGCGGTTTTCGTGAAATTGTCTCTATGGAAAAAGCAAGGAGGGTTTTAAAAGAAAAAGGAATAGATTGGGCTGAAGTGGTTGATTACAAATTGGGCTATGATGATGGTAAGAATAAATATTTTGTTTCCGAATGGCAGGACTTTCTGCAAGTATCTATTGCGCGATATTTAGGTCCAACAATTAAATTTTATGGGGCTGGGGCAGATGAAATGCAGCAAAAGTTCGACGTATTAGATGTATTAAGGGCTAAGGTTAGGGAGTTGAAGAAGGTCTTGAGTGATCAGTTCGGTGATATTGAGGATTATAACATGTCTTATGACCCAATATCTAAGAAAATTTATATATTTGACCTAAAAGATAAACAAATTAAGGCCTAAATGATTAAATACAATCCAAATAAAATAGAACGCAGATGGCAGAAGTATTGGGAGGCCGAGAAGATTTATGTTGCGCCCGATAAAGCCAAGGGCAAAGAATATTTTTATTTTTTGGTTGAATTCCCATACCCATCCGGCAATTTGCATATCGGTCATTGGTATACATTCGCGGTATCAGATATCGCAGCGCGTTACTGGCGTATGCTTGGTAAGAATGTCATGTATCCCATTGGTTTTGATGCCTTTGGTTTACCGGCCGAAAATACAGCCATTAAAAACAACCTTCAGCCGGAAGATTGGACCAAAAATAATATCGCTCATATGACCAAACAGCTCAAGAGTATGGGCGCGGCTTTTGATTGGTCGCGCATGGTTTCAACCATTGACCCGGATTATTACAAATGGACTCAATGGATTTTTCTGCAATTTTATAAAAAAGGATTGGCTTATCGCGCCAAAACTCTGGTTAACTGGTGTCCAAAAGATAAGACCGTGCTTGCCAATGAACAGGTCATTGATGGTTGCTGTGACAGATGCGGGACTCAAGTTGTACAAAAAGAGTTAACCCAATGGATGTACAAGATTACCGACTATGCCGATAGATTAATAGACGACCTTGAAAAAGTAGACTGGCCGGAGGTGACCAAGACTGCCCAGCGTAACTGGATTGGCCGTTCGCGCGGAGCCGAGATACATTTCTTGTTGCCCAACTCAACGGAGACGATCAAAGTTTTTACCACCCGAGCGGATACGCTTTATGGTGCGACTTATCTGGTACTGTCGCCGGAACATCTGCTGGTTACAAAACTTACCAAAGATCAGTATCTGGATGCGGTCGGCAAGTACCTGGAAGAGGTTAAGAAAAAATCAGAACTTGAGCGTACCAGCTTGGAAAAGGAAAAGTCCGGTGTTTTCACCGGCGCTTATGCAGTCAATCCGGTTAATAACGAGCGTATTCCGATTTGGGTCGCAGATTATGTTATCAGTCGATACGGAACAGGAGCAGTCATGGCTGTACCGGCGCATGATGAACGTGATTTTGAATTTGCAAAGAAATACGAACTGCCCTTTAAGATTGTTGTTAGACCCAAAACGGATTGGGATTTTAATGAGAGCGCCTTTATTGAAGACGGGGTTCTCTTGGATTCGGATGATTTTAATGGTTATACGTCTTCCGATGCCCGGGAAGAAATTGTTGAGAAACTGGCGCAGAAAAAACTCGCTCATCGCAAGGTTAATTACAAACTGCATGATTGGGTTTTGTCGCGTCAAAGATATTGGGGTACGCCGATTCCTATGATTCACTGTGGCAAATGCGGTTACCAACCAGTGTCTGAAAAAGATTTACCGGTTAAGCTGCCCAGACTGGAAGACTATTTGCCAAGCGCTGACGGACGATCACCTTTGGCTAAGGCCGAAGAGTGGCTAAAAGTTAAGTGCCCGAATTGCGGCGGGGAAGCGGAACGCGAGACAGATACCATGGATACTTTTGTTGACTCTTCCTGGTATTTTTTGCGCTATACTGATCCGGATAATAAAAATGCATTTGCTGACCCAGAAAAAATAAAAGAATGGTTGCCAGTTGATCTTTACATTGGTGGCGCAGAACACAACACTATGCACTTGCTTTACTCAAGATTTTTTACCAAGGCGTTATGCGACTTGGGATTTTTAGATTTTGACGAAGCATTTACTGTACGTAGGAATAGGGGAGATATACTCGGGCCGGATGGTTATAAAATGTCAAAGTCACGGGGTAACGTAGTTGATCCGGACGATTTGGTTACAAAGTATGGTGCCGACACTGTGCGGATGTATCTGGCATTCATGGGGCCGTATGAGCAGGGCGGACCGTGGAATGCCGGCGGAATTATTGGAGTATCTAGGTTTTTGAGTAGAGTGTGGACGGTATTCAATCAGGTAGACAAAAAAGAAAAACTGCCGGTAGAAAAAAATAACATTTTACACAGGACTATAAAAAAAGTCGGAGAGGATATTGAGAATTTGAGGTTCAATACGGGAGTAAGCGAGTTGATGAAACTATTGAATGAGCTTGAGAATTACGAATTGCCGGTTTCTGTGCAGAAAACTTTTCTGCAACTACTCGCACCATTTGCACCACATATAGCCGAAGAGATTTGGCAAGGTATACTCGGGAACAAGAAGTCTATCCATCTTGAGAAGTGGCCAGAGTATGATCCGAAGCTGATAGTTGAGGAAACT